>JABGOW010000285.1:6547-15323 GCA_018645275.1 Verrucomicrobiota bacterium | reverse complement strand
CCTATTCCGCCTCAATCAGCGTTTTCATACTTTTCATTCAATTTTTGACAGAAGCTTTGAGTTTTGAGTTCTGAATTCTGAGTTGTCTGTTTCCCGATTTCTGATTTCCCAATTTCCCCGTTTACTCGCCTACGGGTACATGCCGGGGCGGTTAAGCCCGGTGGTCTCCTCGAGTCCGAAGAGCAGGTTCATGTTCTGCAGCGCTGAGCCCGCCTGGCCTTTTACGAGGTTGTCGATGTACGAGACGATGCGGAGTCGCCGGGTGCGTTCGTCGACGCTGACCACGAGGTTGCAGTAGTTCGTGCCGCGTACGTGGGTGGAGCCAACGGCGGCGACGCTGTTGAAGACGCGAACGAAGGCGTCATTGGCGTAGGCATCCTGATAGATCTCCAGCACTTCTGCTTCTGAGAGGTCCTCCTTGAGTGTCCCGTAGAGTGTGGACATGATGCCGCGGCACAGTGGGACGACCTGGGATGTGAACGTTATCTGAAGCTCAGAGCCAGCTTGCAGCCCAAGTTCACGTTCAATCTCGCAGACATGCTGATGACCGGCCAGCTTGTAGGCATTCATGTGGTCATAGCGCGCGGGGTAGTGGAATACCGCGTGCGGGGTCTTGCCTGCGCCGGATACGCCCGTTTTGCAGTCACAGATAATGCTGTCTGTCTGAACGAGCTGCTTGCTAGCGGCCGGCGACAGCCCCAGAATACAGCTCACTGCAAAACAGCCGGGATTCCCAACGATTTGCTTGTCGGCGTTGATGTCGACTCGGTGCAACTCGGCAACGCCATAGACGGACTGTGGGAGTAGCTGTGGATTCGCGTGTTCGGGGTTGAGTCCGATCCGCGTCGCATAGGCAGCGTAGCTTTCCGGCGTGTTAAACCGAAAATCGCCACTGTAGTCGATAACCTTGGTTCCGTTGGCCAGCTCAGCTGGAGCCAGCTTCATGCCAACGCCATCCGGGGTCGCCATGAATACAACATCAAAACTGCCCTCGACCTGGTCCGGGGAGATGATGGTTTGGTCGCAGAATCCCTTGAGATGGGGATAGAGGTCGCTGATCGCACTCCCCACGTTTTCCACATCCACCAGAGCGCCGACTTCGGCCTCCGGATGTTGCGTGAGCAGCTCCGTAATCCCCACACCACCGTATCCACCGGCACCGACAACTTTCGCCCTGATCATCCTGCTTTCTCCTGCTCAAATGTACGCTACAAATCTACCTGAGGCCATAACCTAAAAATATGCACCGGCACCTTCGGGAGAGTAAAGCAGAAAGGGGGGGCATTCCCTGGTTTTTCGCTCTGCTTGTCGCATGAGATCCTCTTCGGCCCCGAAGCAAGTTCGGCCCGCGACGGACGTGCGAGGAGGGTGTACGTCTCGGGCATGTGCGGCCTTCGGTCTCTAGCATGTACAATCTGCGCTCGTTCCACGCTCGGCGCTGGGGCCGGGACGGCCCCGCGCTACTGCGAGATGAAGCGAATCAATTGCACTTTAGTAGATCAGCCAGCCACGAAACGAAGTGAAGGCAGAGATCGGTGAACGAGAACGGCGACGAGATCGGATTACGAGTACGGGAAGAAGAGAGCGAGGATTGCCGGAGCTCCCCCTTACTCGTACACTCGAATCTCCCCTCTCTGGATGGTGATCAGCGGGCCGAAAAGCGGGGGAGAAGGTAGGAATGCTGCTAAACCCCTACAGGAAAGAGAATTGGGGAAGAAAGAGTGCTGTCAGCATTGTCTACGGTGGGGTGTTTCCCTCCTTTAGCTGGGAGTCGATCTTGAGCAACGAACCCCAGATCGACGTTATTGTGCGTGGGGAAGGTGAGGTGTGGCCGTATGAGATTTGGAGTTTCTACTTCAGGGACAAGCACGAGCGTTTCGGTCCCACCCTGGCGGCGTTTCATGCCTCGTCGGCACGGCGTCTGACCTACCTACCATTCCCCAAGATCATCACTCTCCTCGCCCGCATGCTCCGGGCGGGTGAGTATGTGGGAGAGGTGCAGGCTATCGCGAATCATCTTGAGGAGTTCGCCTGCGACGATCCAGGGGGCACGGTTCTCCCACCATGGGACGCCGGGGATGATCTGGACGGTGAGGGCCCTATCCGTGTGGTTGTGGAAGCGCTGTAGGCAGCGCCGGACGTGGAATCGTGAGGTCACCAGGGCGATGGATTGGATTTCGGGGTGCGCCTTTAGGTACGAACCGAGCGCGATCATCTCGCCGTCGGTATTTTGAAAGTGGCCGGGAACGACGGTGATGGGCAGATCTGAGATTTGAGATTCAGAATCTGCAAGGTGTCCGTTCTCACGCGTGCTTCCCCATCGACTCCCCAGCTTCTCTACGGCCCACCCGGTTCGGGTGTGGTTGGTCTGATGCTCACGGCACCAAAGGCTCTTCTGAGGATCGTTGCCAATGAGGATTCTTGGGGAATTTGAAATTCGAATTTTGAAATCGGAAACACTGGAGTCGGAGGGGGCTATTTCGACTTTCGACTTCTGACTTTCAGAGTTTCTCTCCAGCCATTCGTTCAGGGCTGTGATGCGACGCGCTTGTGCGCGCGCACCGCAGACAAGATAGACTGCATCTACGTGGGTTTCCGTATCCGCCCAGGACGGTCGCGATTGCAGCCACGTTGCCGCCGGTCCGCTGAGGAAAACCATCATCAGCGGCAAGCCTGCCGCCACCGCAAAACACCATCTCCGCCTGTTGTGTATTCTCATTTCGACTTTCCCATTTCGATTTTCCCATTTCGACTGTCGTCTTCCCTATTCCCCCTCAGTAGTCACGATTCTCCAGGGCGCGTAGTCCGAGCCACAGCGGGCACACGGTGGCGATTCCGGTTAGCGAAACCAGCCAGAGCACGGCAAGCTTCAGTCCCGTACCGAACATGTGGGGGGGAATCTGACCGATGCTATGGAAGTGGAAGAGAACGCCGAAGGGGATGATTGTCAAGAGCATGAAGCTTAAGCAGAAGACCAGATTCAGCGTGCCCCCGAATCCGGAGACAATGGCGGCAGGATTGCGCTGGCGTAGGTCCATGAAGATGGCACCCAGTCCTGTGGAGATTCCGCAGACGGCGAGTGCAATGCACGCAACAATGGCAACGGCCGTTAGGCGTATCGGGTATGAGGTTGCCAGCATACTGCTGGAGAGCCAGATCAGTGCGACGCTGATGGTGCTCATAGAGACGATGGCCAGTATAAACTTGGCGGCCAGAATGCGAGCTTTGGTGGCAGGGGAGAGTCCGAGCAGCCAGAATCCGTGTCCCTCCAGGCTTAGCTGGGGAAAGATAAAGCGCGAACCGAGCGAGCTCAGTACCGCTGAAACGGCAAAGACATTCAGAAATGCAATAGCGCTACGCCACTGGGCAGGAAGCGCGTTGTAGTTGAATGTGCGAAGGTTTGCGAAGTAGACCGCCAGCAATCCGAAGAACACAAGAGCCTGCGACCATTGGACCGCATCGCGAAAGAAGGTGCGGATATCCTTGGCCACGATGGCGCCTACCTCTGTGGGAAGCACAGACTTAAGGCGGTCGAGCTGTGGCAGCAGGACGGGCTTGCGCTTGGCCCGCCCACTTGAGATGACCCTCTGCCATGCATCATAGAAGGTGCGAGAACCCAACCATTCAATCACCATGGTCGTGAGCAGGGCACTTGAAAGCAGGGCGCTGAAGAAGAGCATGCCGCGAAGCCATCTCCCACCTGTCAGCGCCATGATGCCCTCTGCCATCCACCAGCAAGGGTTTAGCGGGTGCGACGAAAGCCGCAGGCCGGGGACGAGATTGGCGACGTTGAATTGCTGCTCCATCAGGGGATCAATGGCCTTTCCGGAAACATGCCAGGCAACGATGGTAAGGCCGATTGCGAGGGGAATGCCAATCTGCTTGACGATGCGGCCTCTTGGCATCCACCGCACGGCGAGCATGACCAGCAGTGTTCCGAGACTTGAGAAGAAGAACAGAAAAGGAATCGAGAACAGGAGCGTCCAGATGGCGAAGAGCGGAGAGAGGCGTTGATGCCATGCGTAAGCACCCACAAAGGGGACAACGACGAAGAAGAATGCCCACGAGGCAAAGCCCGTTGCCTCGGTGAATTTGTAAAGCACGATTTGCGACACGGTGAAAGGGCGGACAAGGAGGAATGGAACTTCGTCCGAGCCAAACATCGTGGAGTAAGAGGTCACAATGCTGGAAACAAGCAGCATTGAGCCCAATCCCAGAAAGAAGAGTGAGAAAAGGCGACCGATCAGCAGCATGCCCGCCCCGCCGAAGGCATCGAGAAAGCGGAAAGACCTGTGAAAAAGGAGCCATAGCCCAATTTCGAACGTGAGGGCGAAGCCCAGCACGAACAGGAGTTTGAAGGCCGATTGGGAGCGAACGCGCCGCACGCTGTTGGTGGTGTTCCAGCGGGTCTTGTTCAGTATGGCGGTTAGAGGAGGCATGGGGGGGCATTCGGGGTTATGCGTTCAGGTCTTTTCTTGGTTCCGTGTTCTGAGTGCCGCGCGCCAGGGGGCGCGTGAGGGTCAGGAAGATGTCTTCGAGCGTGGAAGGCTCGTTACCGTGCTGGGTCTCCGCATGCTGGGCCTGAAGCTCCTTGAGCGTGCCGAGGGCGGTGAGCGTGCCCTGGTGGATGATGCCAATGCGGTCGGCAATATCTTCTGCAATGGCGAGAATGTGGGTGGTGAGCAGAATCGTGCCCCCGTTTCGGGTGTGGGTGCGCAAGAGATCCTTGATGAGGCGGATGGTGTATGGGTCAAGGCCGACGAAGGGTTCATCAATGAACATAATCGAGGGCGAATGTAGGAATGTACTGGCGTAGATGAGGCGTTGACGCAGCCCGTGCGACAGGTCCTTCACCAGTGCAGAGCGATGCTCGAGTAGCCCGAAGCGCTCGAAGGATTCCTCACATTCTGCGAGTACCTGCTCCCTGGGTACGTTGTAGAGATCGCCTGTGAAACGGAAGAACTCAGTGGTCGTCAGCCGGTCGTACAGATAGGGCATATCGGGAATGTAGCCGATCCGCTGTTTGACCCGAATCGGGTCCTCTGCGATGTCGAGACCGTCTATCGTTGCGGTGCCGGATGTGGGGCGAAGCAGTCCCGTGAGAATCTTGATTGTCGTCGTCTTTCCTGCGCCGTTCGGGCCAAGAAAGCAGAAGAGCTCTCCCGCAGGAATTTCGAGAGAGAGATCCTTCAGCGCGTTGAATGTGCCGTAGGTCTTGCAGAGGTTCTGAATCGCAATCATGGGTTGACTCCTTGTGCTCCGCCGAGGAGCAGTTGCATCAGGCCGGACGCGGCGCCCTGCGTGAGGAGCAGATCCGGGGGGGCGTGGTCACCGGTCACCGCATCAAGTGCGATTTCCGGAGGGCAGCTTTCGATGATCCAGCCGAGTGGCGTTTCCTGCCTCAGTAGTGTGCCGTGCTTATCTACCCAGGACTGCAGCTGCATGCCGTGGTAATTGCTGGAAAGCAGGGTGGCCTCCTTGGGGCCGTCGGGCATGTCAAGCGTCTCCCTGCGGATTGCCTTCACTCTGACACGCGCCGTTGTCATGCTGAGCGGGTCCAGCGTCTTGATGGTGAGCTCCCGCCCCGGACGCAACCGTCGCAAGGCTAGCGCGCTCACGGGAGAGTAGAGGATCACGTCCTTCGGGATTTCGATCCGTTGCGTGGCGGGAACGCTGCCAATGTGTGTGGTGATGTCATATTGCCGGTCCTCAACCCGCGTTCCGGATGCGCGTATGGAGATGCCCTGGGCGGAAACGGCACTTTCAAAATTTAGGAGATTGTAGTCCGGGTCCAGGAGCAGTGTGGTATTGGCATGCATGCCGACGGGCTGCCCAAGCAGCGCAGCCTTGATGTGCGTACGATTGTGGATCTCAATGTTCTGCTGAGGGCCTTCGTCGTCAACACTCATGTTCGTGTGGCTGTAGCCTGCTGGAATCCCTCCCACCACGATACGGGACCATGTCTCCTGCATCAAAACGGTCTCGTCCAGAATCCCCCGATAGCCACGGAGTGAGTGCGTGAAAAGCTCTGGGAACGTCTCGTACCGCGCGAGACAGAGCATGGCTGAGATCCAGAACACGACGATAGCCACTCGGGCCGTGATTTTGCGTCTCATGATGCTCTGTTTCCTTGTGATGTAGTCGTTTAGACTCTCGATGCGTGTTGCATTCTATCAGGCGGCAGAATCGTTGACAAAACTCATTTCGGAGGGGTACCATCACTGAGGAGTTGAAGCACTATGTCTGACGAAACATTCTCAAAGACCGTTCGTATTGACCTCATGCCGGACCTTGGGGGAGATGCACTGCCCGCAGGAGATGCCGCCCCCCGGCGTGACAATCTTGCCAAGGCCAATTGGTCAACCCGTCAACGCCAGACCGCTGCTGCTGCCGCCGCCAACCGTTCCCGGTATGAAGATCTGCTGCAGAGCGTCTATGATGCCGCCGTGATCACCAGCATTTCCGGTCGCATTATGGAGGTGAATGGCCGCGCCGTTGAGTTTCTGCATCACGAGCGTTCGGCCCTGTGCGAGATGAGCTTCACTGATTTGCTCGACGGTGCCGACGAGACGCTCATGAGGAGCATTGCCGAAACGCTTGAGCAGGAGCGCTTTGCTCTGCTCCAGGCGTATTGCCGTCGCCGTGATGGATCTTCTTTTCCCGCTGAGATTGCCGTCAGTCGACTGAGCGGAGAGAGGGCCCGCCTCTGCTTCTTTATTCGTGATATTTCCGTCCGGCGGCAAACCGAGGAGAGGCTGCGTACGGAGCATACGGCGGTGCAAACGTGTGGCAGTGGTATTGCGATTGCTGACGTTGATGGCCTGCTGGGCTACGTCAACCCGGCCTTTGCTCGATTGATCGGCTCCGATGAGGGGTCGCTCTTGCACGAGGATATGCGCGCAGTGCTGAATGCCCCGGATGTCGTTGGTGAGTTGATTACCAGTGCGCTCAGTGATGACCAGACGTGGATGAGTGAGATCGAGATTACCGACAGCGATGGAGAGCGTCTCTATGTTCAGGTTTCGGCAACCTGTAGCCGTGGAACGGATGGCGATCCTCGTGGTGTCGTTTTCTCATTCGCAGATATCACGTTGCACAGGCAGTCGGAGGCCGCTCTTGAGAAGGCTCGGTCTGACCTCGAGGCGCGTGTTGAGGCTCGCACGATGGACTTGTTGCATAAGAACGCTCGGCTCCAGGAGGAGCTTGAGCAGCTTAGGCAGGGGGGCGAGGAGTGACGGATTGCCGGTGAGCGGCAGCGAACGGAACTTTCCATCTTCTGCGATATTTCTCTTTGGTGGCGCGAGATTGGGTCTCGCGCCACATCTTTTTTGAACGGACACTTAAATCAGGAGATCAGATTTTGAAGATTCAGGCATTTAGGGCGTTACGCCCTGCACCCGATAAGGTCGATGAGGTCGCCTCGGTTCCCTACGACACCATTAATTCAGATGAAGCGCGTGAGCTTGCCGTGGGCCGACCATGGAGCTTCTTGCATGTCATCCGTCCGGAGATTGATCTCGCACCTGACTGCGATGCCCATGACGCATCGGTGTATGCCAAGGCCGCGGAGAATTTTCAGCGCTTTCAGGATTCCGGCGTACTGGTGCGCGAGGCCGAACCGTGTCTGTATCTGTACCGTCAGAAGATGGGGGATCACGTTCAGAGCGGCATTGTTGCATGCTGTCATGTGGATGCTTATGATCAAAACAGAATTCTGAAGCATGAGAAGACACGGCAGGACAAAGAGGACGACCGTACGCTGCACGTCAAGACGCTGAACGCGAACGCGGGTCCCATCTTTCTCACGTATCGAGACGACCAAGCCATTGACGCGATTGTGGAGCAGGTCGAGGGCCAGGAACCGCTCTACCATGTCGAATCCCCCGATGGTGTTACGCACACGGTTTGGGGGATTCAGGACAGCGCCCCGTTGCGTGAGGCTTTCGAGTTGATTCCTTGCGCGTACATCGCGGATGGTCATCACCGTTCCGCCGCGGCCGCACGTACGGCGCGTGAGCTGGGGGCCGCAAACCCCAACCACACGGGGCAGGAGGAGTACAACTGGTTTCTTTCGGTCCTGTTTCCTGCCTCGCAGCTGAAGATCCTTCCCTACAATCGCTGTGTTCACGATCTCAATGGTCTCACAGAGGCCGAGTTTCTGGTGGCTGTTCGTAGTCGGTTTCGCGTGACTGAAGCGGTCCCGGCGCTGCCCGCTGAGGTGCGGCACGTCAGCATGTATCTTGCGGGGGCATGGTATGGCTTGAGCTGGGATGCTGTGGACGGCTCTGATCCCGTTGCCGCGCTTGATGTTTCCTACTTGCAGGACAACCTGCTTGCACCCCTGCTGGGCATTGACGATCCTCGAACCAGCAAGCGAATCGACTTCGTCGGCGGTATTCGTGGGACGGACGAACTTGAGCGCTTGGTCGATTCGGGGCGAGGTGCCGTTGCATTCTCCATGAGCCCTGTCTCTGTTGATCAGATGATGGACATTGCTGATGCCGATCGGATCATGCCGCCCAAGAGCACCTGGTTTGAGCCCAAGCTTCGTTCTGGCCTGCTCGTGCATACGCTGGACTAGGCAGAACGGACTCGTGCAGCAAGAATGGAGGCGGCCCGCCCTCGGGCCGCATTTTTCCTGGGCGAGGGCGCCCCGGCTCCATTGTTGCGGAATAGCCTCGCGTAGCAAGAATGGAGGTGGCCCGCCCTCGGGCCGCATTCTTCCTGGGCGAGGGCGCCCCGGCTCCATTGTTGCGGAATAGCCTCGCGTAGCAAG
>JABGOW010000285.1:0-6447 GCA_018645275.1 Verrucomicrobiota bacterium | reverse complement strand
GCCCGCCCTCGGGCCGCATTCTTCCTGGGCGAGGGCGCCCCGGCTCCATTGTTGCAGAATAGCCTCGCGTAGCAAGAATGGAGGTGGCCCGCCCTCGGGCCGCATTCTTCCTGGGCGAGGGCGCCCCGGCTCCATTGTTGCAGAATAGCCTCGCGTAGCAAGAATGGAGGCGGCCCGCCCCCGGGCCGCATTTTTCCGGGGCACGCTTGCCGTCAGGTGATCCCAAGCTCGTTCAGTCGGTTACGGTGCGCCTGAGACCAGGCCTCGGCACCATTTGGGACCGTATCGGGTGTTGCGATATAGGCTGTGCCACAGGCCGTACAGCACGCGCCATGCTGCGCGTCGTCCCCGCAGTTCGGGCAGTGCGTTTCAAGCAATTCACCACAGTAGCCGCAGTGCTTCGCTGCTTCCATTTCCGTCTTTCGAGGCAACGCGTAGAGCAAGCCATTAACGGCATATGGCGTGTTTGATGGACAGTCGAAAGTGGGGCAGTAGCGGCTCTTGGGGTGAGGATCCACCATGGGGGACTCCGGCGCTGCCCCGCCAGCTTCAATGCTTACATTGAGTAGCCTCGCAGCGGCCTCGACCTTGCTCCAGGCTAGAACGGATGTCTGCCCGCGCTCCATCATGCTGATGGCGGACTGCTTGCAGCCGATCTGCTGTGCGAGCGAGGACTGAGATATTCCCTGTGCCCGTCTGGCAGCGGAGAGCGCTCTGTGTAGCTGTGGATCTTGAGGTGTCATCATGCGATAAATCCAACTAATCGTTCCCTAATGCAGGTGCCATTATCGGCTAACCGTTATCAGGCGACAAGGATAAGTTATCAACAGGTTATCAAGATGTATAACACGTTGTGGCATAGTTGGTTGTGGTGTTCTGCGTAGTGTTATTATAAAGCTAGGGCTTGATGGATATCAACAGCTTGATAACAAGGCGTGTGGCACATCGGTGATGGAGCTGTGTGCGCCCTATTGGTCATCCTGAGCGAAGTCGAAGGATCTCGTTGCGTAGCAACGGTTTCTGTCAAATGTGAGATGCCTCGACCCCGAATCAAGTTTGGTCCGCGACGTTCGTCGGGATGCGAGCAGATGCAAGCACTTCGCTCGGTAACCACGGCTATTACGGTGGGTGATGCTTGCATCAGGGATTCCCGTGTTCTTAACGACGGTCGCTGGGTACCGTTGAGGATGGTTTCATTGTCTGCATGGATTCAAGCATTGTTTAGCGTTTTCTTCTCCGCTAGGCAGCTCTTGCTATGGGGCCTGAGCTATTCCGGTGAAACGCCCCAGCTTTCACACCCCGTGCTCCACGCCCTGGAGCATCTCTCTGGCCGCGGCTACGACGCTGAAGATCTTGACCCCTGTAATACACGGGATGTCTGGCTTCTGGCAGGTTCGACGGTGGCAGGGCTGGCAGGAGAAGGCGGTTTTAATAACGCGATGAATATCACCGAATGGGCCGGTTCGGTCGGGATTCGTTGGGCCGAACACAACCAGTGATGGCGTTCCTACTGCGGCAGCCATATGGACTGGGCCGGAATCATTGGCGATGAGCAGGTCCACGGCATTCAGAATGCCTCCCATCTCTGGGATTGTCGTCTTTCCTGCCAAGTTGCTGCAGGGTAGGGGGAGTGCGGTCTCAATCTGGCGGCAGACCTCCCTATCGTCGGGTCCGCCTAGCAGGATGATTGAGGCCTGCTCCGATTCCTGAAGCGCTTTTGCAACCGCTGCGAACCGCTCAAGAGGCCAGTTCTTGCTCTCCCAGCGCGAGGTTGGACAGATCGCCACCCGAGGAGAGGGGGCCAGAGCGCGTGTAGGTGCGGGGAACGTCACAGGAAACTCGAGCGGGTTCTTTGTGAGTCCGAGATGGTCGATGATATCGAGATTCTCCAGAACAGCGTGCCGGTCCTTATTGCGGGCTCCAGCGACTGAGGTGTAGAATAGCCGGGAGCCCTCCCGATGAAATGAGGGGCCGATTCGCTGCTTTGCGCGTGCGAGTCGTGCGACAAGAGCGCTTTTCAAAAGCCCCTGGAGGTCGATGACCATGTCATAGTGGTGCTCGCGCAGGGATGCCTTGAAAGCACTGAAGTGTGAGAAGAATTGCTTTCGCGGAAATCCGATAACGTGGTCCACATCATCGAAACAGCGCACGAGATCGACATAGCCCGTCGTGGTGACCCAGTCGAT
Source organism: Verrucomicrobiota bacterium (assembly GCA_018645275.1). Classification (GTDB taxonomy): domain Bacteria; phylum Verrucomicrobiota; class Kiritimatiellia; order UBA8416; family UBA8416; genus JABGOW01. Next base: position 4,261 of record JABGOW010000285.1, on the reverse strand, counting down.
TGTCGCGTTCAGCTCAACCTTGAGATTGCGGACCGCGGGAAGGGCATGAAATACGTCGCCGAGTGAACTGAGCTTGATGATCAGAATACGCATGGCAGGAAGCTAGCACAGAGCTCTCCGTGTGGGAAGTGAGTTCCGAATACGAATCAGCCATTCGGTGCAAACGAAGAATGTGGGTTAGCCAAAGCAGTACGGCACTCTCTCCCAATCATACTCCCAATCGTTCACCGTTCGCGTCGCCGCCATCGTCCGCCGGAAAGGCAGGAGAATGAGGGAAAAGCCTAAGAGATATGCGTGTAGGAGTGCAGAGTCCTCGTTCCACAGAGTTCTACCCACCTTCTCCGGCAGCACTGCCCAGCCACGGTCGCTCTTTTGCTGATTGACGTAATCGTCTCGTGAGCTAGTCTCACAAAGATCATTCAAACGTGCTTGGATTTAGGTAAGAGGGAGTAATCATGGTTCCGCAGATATCCGTTCAACTTTACAGCCTCCGTGAGCAGGCCGCCGTCGATTATGCAGGCACAATTCGTGCAATTGCCAAGATGGGGTTCGAAAACGTTGAGCCCGCGGGCTATCCCGGCACCTCGGTCGAGGAGGCCGCGAAACTCTTTGCTGATCTGGGGTTGAAGGCGCCGTCCTGTCACGGTGCGCTGCCGATCGGCGAGAACAAGAACCAGGTCATCGACGACGCGCTGACGATGGGGCATCAGTACGTGATTACCGGTTGCCCGCCTGATTTCAAAGAGAACTATGCGAGCGCGGACAAGGTCAAGGCGATGGTTGACCTTTACTGCGAAGCCGCGGAGAACACTGCCCCTCACGGCTTGCAGGTTGGCTATCACAACCACGACTGGGATCTCGTGGCGGTGGACGGTAAGCCGGGCTATCACTACTTTCTTGAGGGCACCCCCGATAGCATTCTTTGGGAAGCAGATCTGTTTTGGGTCGCACGGGCCGGTATTGATCCTGCAAGTTTCGTCAAAGAGATCGGTGTTCGCGGAAAATGCCTCCACTTCAAGGATGGTGTGGTGAGAGCCGCCGCAGCAGTTGAGGTAGAGACGGCTGCTGGCAAAGTTACCGTAGACGATGAAGTTCCTTTCCTTCCTGCTGGGGTGGGGGAGGTTGATCTTGTGGCTGCCGCACATGCAGCTGACGATATGGAATATGCGGTCGTGGAGCTGGATAGCTATGCCGGCGATATGATGAAAGCGGTGGCCGAGAGCTACAGCTACCTGACGTCGAAGGGCATTGCTACGGGCCGCAAGTAAAGGAGTCCCCATGATAGAGAAGACGAAATTCGGTGTTGGCATCATCGGTTGTGGCAATATCTGCGGTGCATACTTCAAAGGCTGCGCCATGTTTCGCGCCGTGGAGGTCGTCGCCTGTGCAGACATCAACATGGATGTGGCGCAGAAGGCCGCCGAAGAGCACGGCGTACGGGCAGTTACCGTGGATGAGCTGTTGGCGATGGATGAGGTCGACATCGTCATCAACCTGACAATTCCGGCTGTGCATGCCGAGGTCAGCATCAAAGCACTCGAAGCGGGCAAGCATGTGCACTGCGAGAAGCCGCTGGCGGTAACGCTGGAAGATGGCAAGCGTGTGATCGAGACGGCAGCAGCCAGGGGGCTGCGTGTTGGCTGCGCTCCCGACACCTTCCTCGGCGCTGGCTACCAGACCTGCCGCAAACTGCTCGATGATGGGTGGGTTGGACGGCCACTCTCAGGAACGGCCTTCATGATGTGCCGCGGCCCAGAGGGGTGGCACCCGAATCCGGCGTTCTTCTACCAGGTTGGTGGTGGACCTATGTTTGATGTGGGTCCCTACTATATGACGGCTCTCGTGCACCTGCTGGGGCCTGTGAAACAGGTTAGCGCAGTTACCACAAAGGGCTTTCAGACACGCACGGCGACCTGCGAAGAGCATTTTGGCGAGGAGCTTCCGGTTGATGTGCCAACGCATTACAGCGGAACACTCGTGTTTGCCAACGGCAGTGTGGTGACGGTTGGCGTTAGCTTTGATGTGCACAGGCACACACATAGTCCGATTGAGATTTACGGCACCGAAGGTAGCCTCTGCGCTCCCGACCCGAACGCATTCGGCGGACAGGTGCGCGTCTTTCGTCCCGGAAACGAAGACTGGCGGGACGTGGCCTTTACGCATGGCTACGACGAGAACTCACGCGGGATCGGCGTGGCCGACATGGCGCAGGCCATTCAGAGCGGTCGCCCCCACCGGTGCGATGGACGGCTCGCCTATCACGTACTTGAGATCATGCACGCCTATGAGACAGCATCGGTCGAAGGCAGGACCATCACGCTGGAAAGCACCTGTGAGCAACCCGCCGCATTCCCTCTCGGCATGCTGACCGGGGTTCTGGACTAGTGCGCCTTAGCCTGCTGTTACGCGACGTAGAGGATGTATAGGCCACCCAGCAGGACAAGGCCGCCGCAGACCTTTCTGAGCGCGTATGCCCCTCTGGATTTCTCGTTCCAGTTCAGGTATTGCTGCACGATTTCCGTACATGTCCCGGCAAGCACGATGACGGAGCAATGCCCGACACCATAGAGCACGAGGAGCAAGATGCCGTACGCAAGACTCGTTGCGCCAACTCGAAACGTAACGGCCAGCATGGGGGCCATGTAGGCGAACGTGCAGGGGCCAAGTGCGATGCCGAATACAAGGCCAAGAAGAAATGCGGACACCCCTCCTCTACGTTTCATGCTTGCGCGCTCCGGGGCCGAAAAGGGGAGGGGAACGACACCAAGCAGATGGAGTCCTGTCAGGAAGAACACGACCACTACGACGTAGTTTCCGAATCGACCTATATCGCCCATCATGCGTCCCACCAAGGCGGTCGCCATGCCCACCACACCGACTGTGATCAGCATCCCCAGCGAGAATAGCAGCGCGATCAGGAACGCCCGGCGAGTTGAGATGCGTCCCTGTTCGTCTATGAATCCGACGATGAGCGGGATGCTGGCCAGATGGCAGGGGCTCAAGATGATGCTGAGCACACCCCATACGATGGCGGCCCCGCCCGCCAGGAGAGGGGTTCCTTCAACGGCCTGGGTCAAGGTTCTGAAAAGGGTTTCCATCTGCTTTCCAACTCCTACCGTTCTGTCGACACGGCCACGCCGTGCTTCTTCCATGTGGCCAGAATCTCTTCTTCACTGAAGAAGCCCTCGTGCCGGAACAACTCCTTGCCGGCCGCGTCATAGAATATCTGTGTGGGTACCAGGCGAATACCGTACTGCTCTCGGGCGTCTGGGGTCTTGCGTATGTCGATGAACGTGACCTCAAATGTTCCTGCATGCGCCCGTTTCAGCTCCTCAAGAATAGGAGCCATCATTTTGCATGGCCGACATGTTCCGGATCCGAAGTCCACGAGATGCGGAAGCCCCCCGCTGGGCAGGAAAGAGGCTGTTGCGCCTGTTTCAGGTTTCCGAGACTTTGCAACGAGGACGACGCCGGTTGCACAGATCAACAGAACTACGATCATGACTCGTTTTGCGTTGCTCAAAATGTACCTCCTCCGTCACCTTCTGCTCGCCTTTTCGGGAGCCCATCGTTGATTGCGTGCCCCTAGTAGGCAATCCACCCGCAAGGAGGCGCGGACGATGAAGACCCGCACCGGCAACCTGTTCAAACGAAATGGAATCTACTACGTCCGCTGGCGCGTGAACATAAAATTGTTCATGCGGTCGACCGGCGAGCAGGCAGAACCCGATCACGTCGTCTTTGCTAGCAACGTCGGCCCCGCCCTGGTCACTCCAGATGGTTGGAAGGTGCGCTACCTAACCCCGGTGCGCCGCTTCCAGCTCTTCTACCTGCCCGATGGTGGAATCGCTCCCCAAGCCGATCAATTTCACCGGAGGCATGGACCCCTTGACGTACGGAGGAAGCTTCATGCTGGAGCGCATCGTGGGAACGATTCCCGTCGAACCGGATGGCTCGGCGTACATGGAACTGCCGGCCGACGCCGTCTCACTCAGCCGTCGCTGGGTCTCAGGCAGAGCACATTACCTTCGGTGTCGGAGAGGAAGAGCTTGCCATTGGCTGCGGACATGCCGTCGAAGACGGCGGGAGCATCCAGGGCGGTCTCCGAGAGGACGCTTCCATCTGCTGTCGAGATGATCAGAAGCTTGGCTCCCAGCTCGCCGGCGGCAGCCTTCTCCTTCTTGTAGATCTTGTCCAGCTTGAACTCCTTCTGCTGCGAGCGTATGAGGTCAATCGCATCGTGTTCGTCGATCACCTCCGG
>JABGOW010000292.1 GCA_018645275.1 Verrucomicrobiota bacterium | reverse complement strand
GCGTTATACGTTAGAACGGTTAGGACGATAATGAAGAGGCTGTTCTTCTTGGTGCGGCCCTCATGGTCTTTCAGACCGCCTGTACTGAGGAGCCTCCAAAGCCGACAACAGATGAGCCCCGTCCAGTTCTCCGCGCATATCCCACGATGCAGATAGGCACAACGGATCAGAATCGCCCGGTGAGCGCAATTGACACGGTCATGCATAGCGGCGCAGAGCTTGTCGTTTACGGTACGCCGGTCTTCACAGAGCACGAAGTGATCGGTACAGAAGAGATGACCATGCCCAACGCGATGAGTTTCCGGTTGGATGAGTCCGGAAGCAGGGCCTTGAGAGATTACACCCGGGGTGCGATCCAACAGCGCATGGCAATCCGATTCCGTGATCGTGGGTGGGCTTCCCGTCGATCCAAGCGGAGATCAAGAACGGTTGGTTCGCGATCCTTGATCTGACTGAGGAAGAGAAGACCGCGATAGCAACAGCCTTCGGTTCAGCCGCAGATTAACAAGAGCGGTTAGTTCGAATCGGTGAGCGCCTGCTTGATGACATCTTCATCAACGCCTCGCAGGCGGAGACTCTCGACGAAGCTATCGATGGAAGAGGACTCAAGCCTCGCGATGTCCTGCCGGAGTCCCTGGCCGATGTAAGCGCGAATGAGAGGCTGGTAGCCAGAGAATCCCAACTGGGGCGCAACGCGCTTCAGGTCGTCAATCACATCTTCTGGTATTCTCATGCTGATCGAAATCATGGGACGATCCTTCTGGAGCCGGTTCTTCAATTCACTGGCTTTCATAGCGTTGCCTTTCGCGGGCGTGGCTTCCCGTGCTGAGAATATCCGGAAGCGATCACCGAACCTGATCGTGTGGATGACGTATAGCACCTGCCAATGCGTTGTCATCCCGACGATTGCATCGCGTGCCTCCTCGCCGGCGACTTCCTCATCATCCACGACGAGAAATGGATCGAAGAACGCCTCGCAGGCATCCTCGAAGGACACACCGTGCTTGGCCAGGTTGGCCGCAGCCTTCTCACTGTCCCACTCAAAGTCGATGCCTTGGTGGGTGTGTCTTACGTCATGTCCGAAACATCTGATAGTGTATATACAATGTCAATGCGTATTACAAGAGATCGAGCAGACTGGCCAGTGGTTCGGAGTTGCAGAGGGACACCAGCGCATCTTGGGTATTATTGATAGCAGGATGGCCGAGTCCCGCCAGTCGCTCATCTCGGCGTTGTCGCTCAGAATCAGAGGCAGACTGAGGCCCTAGCAGGGTCCGCAGGCGAACCCACCAGCGTCTGCGCCAACGTCCTGCGGCCCAACCAGCCCGACGGCAGGGCCGGCGTCACCTTCGGCAACCGCCTGCAAGCCTCGTTGCTCCACATGCAATCTATTGGTCCATTCAACAGTTCCCTGTCCTCCCTAGGAAGTACTGCGTCATTCCAATCTGCCTTAGGACTGATTGCATTGCTAAATTGGTGATGTTTGTTTCGCATATTGCCCGCTTGTTTGCTTCAAGAATGTATTGTGCAACAAAAGAGCAGGTGGCTTTTGAGTGTCCCTTGTTTCTGTGAGCAGGGTGAGAACTAACGGCACAAAGTTTCCATTCAGTTGGTGAGTAGACTTCAACACCAGCTAGAGAGAGGATCCTGCCATCAGCTACAAAACCGCACAACCTGCCATTCCTATCTTCATCTATTGAGTAGTCGTCTTGTATACGTTTCAAACTGATTCCAAAATACGTGTCTGTGGCACTGTGAACATTGAAGTAACTGAGATATTCCTCGATCAAATCATAGTCTACTGATGGATCTAGCCATCTCACATTATCTGAATGAAAACGGTGCAATTGCCTAATGTCAGTTATGCAACCATAGTATGAACTGTTCATTTCATTGTCTTTGTGTCGCATGAATTTGGCCTATGTAGATACTATGCCATGCAAATCCAAAGTGTGTACCAAGCTATCGGATTTGCAGCCTTTGATTGCTCAGCGCCGTCACCGCCTATTTGGTTTCCTCGCGGCGAGATAACAGCGGCAGGGCCCGCAGACACGTTCTGAGCGCCCTCTCGATGTCACTGGCGGCCCTCATCCTCCCGGGTTCGTTATCTCTTCAGTTCCTTCACCTGTTCGCATTCATTGGACAGCGACCGCCCATCCTGGGCTGGTAGACCGGACAGACTGATGCTTGGATTTCGATCTCTCTTCCCCGTGCTTACCCTGCCGCTTTCGATCATTGCCGTAGGAACGTTGGGCGAGGTTGAAGCGGAAGAGCCAGAGCACGTGATGGTTTATGACGAACCCGGGAGGTTCGCGGCCTGGCCAGCCAATGGTGGGCTCTGGTCATGGGATGGCGGACAGGAACTGGTGGTCACCTT
>JABGOW010000059.1 GCA_018645275.1 Verrucomicrobiota bacterium | reverse complement strand
CGAATGGGACCTTGTGTACTTCGTCGAGGCAATGGATACGTGCGGCAACGGAGCCATCTACCCTGACTTGGAGATCGAGACCCCGTTTTTTGTTGTTCCTGTGCTAGCCCCGATCGACGGCGGGGAGTGATGCATCTCAAAGCAAGCGGTCTTGTGCGGTACCAAGGATTCGCCTATCATTATGGAGCCACAAAGGCAAACACTTTGGGAGATAATGCACTATGAAAGTATGGAATAATGATGATGCGTCGCTGGAGCCTTTGGCCGGCAAGACCGCTGCGATCCTCGGTTACGGCAATCAGGGGCGCGCCCAGGCATTGAACCTGCGAGACAGCGGTGTTGAAGTGATCATCGGTAATCGCGATGACGAGTACAAGACGCAAGCAAAAGAAGACGGATTCACTCCCCTGACGATTCTGGAGGCGGCGGAAGCAGCAGACCTCCTATTCATCCTGACGACCGACGAGTCTCAACCACAGATCTGGGATGAACAGATCCTGCCTGCTTTGGGGAAGGGCAAAACTCTCGTCTGGGCGAGCGGTTACAACGTGGCATACGACCTTGTCGCGCTGCCGCAAGAGGTTGACGTGGTGATGGTGGCCCCCCGAATGACCGGGAATATGGTCAGGGAACTCTTTGTAAACGGCAAAGGTGCGGTGGCGCAGGGGGCGGTCCATCAGGACGCGTCCGGCAACGCCGAAGCGCTCATGCTTGCGGTGGCAAAAGGGATCGGCTGCACCCGTGGCGGTGTATTCGAATCCTCCTTTCGGGAGGAGGCGGAGCTCGACCTGTTCGCTGAGCAGGTGATCTGGGCAGGGCTGACAGCGTGGTTTATCGAATGTTTTGAAATCGGTGTCGAATCCGGGTTCTCTCCGGAACTCATGGCATTGGAGCTCTACGCATCAGGAGAAGCCTCGGAAATACTGGGCGCCATGGCGCAGAACGGGTTCTACAAGCAGATGGCCCACCATTCGACCACCAGTCAATACGGTACGCTCTCCCGTGGACCGGATCTTATCAATGATGAGATGAGAAAGAAGGCACGCCACAATTTGTACGAGGACGTCAAAGGCGGAAAGTTCGCCCAAGAGTGGTCCAAAGAACAGGCCAACAATTCGAGCAAACTCAATGCCTTACGAACTGCAGCGCTGAACCACCCGATGAGCAAGGCAGAAGAGGCGGTGATCGCCCTGGTGCAGAAAGCCCACAGCCTGGAGTAGCTGTATGAAAGAGGGAAGACTTGCCGGCAAGGTCGCATGGATCAGCGGCGCAACATCGGGCATCGGAGAGGCCGCCGCTGAGCTCTTTGCCGAAGAGGGCGCGGCAGTCGCTCTCACCGGACGCCGCGTTGACCGTAGCCGAGAGACCGCGGAGCGGATTCGCAAGTCCGGGGGGCAGGCCATGGCGATCGAGTGCGATGTCAGCCGGGAAGAGGAAGTTCGGTCCTCGTTGGCCAAGACCGTGGAGTACTTTGGCGGTCTGCACATCGTCGTCAACAACGCCGGCATGGTGCAGGTCAAACAGCTCCACGAGTACACCGAAGACGAGTGGGACTACCTGATGGCCGTCAACCTGAAGTCCATGTTCTTTGCCACCAAGCACGCTCTACCGTTTCTAAAGGAGCACCGCGAGAGCCAGATCGTTAACGTGGGTTCTATCAGCAGTTTTGTCGGCCAGGCGGCGACTCCTGCGTACACGACCTCCAAGCATGCGGTCCTGGGCCTGACGCGATCGATCGCCTTGGACTACGCCGGCGACGGCATCCGCTGCAACTGCGTGTGTCCCGGCATAACGCTCACGCCGATGTTGCAGGAACATCTGGAAAAGACCGGTGACGCGGATGCGGCGCTCAGCGCCCGCCTGAAGCGTGTTCCACTGGGCAGATCCCTCACGCCGCGGGATGTGGCCAAGTCGATACTCTACTTCTCCTGCGACGACTCGGCGGGCATTACCGGGACATCACTGGTGGTCGACGCAGGCTATCTGACCGCCGCGGAATGGAATACACCCACGATGGAGAAGAAACAATGAGCTTGAGATTAGCATGCGCTGATTTCGCCTTTCCGCTCTTAGAGCATGACCACTCGCTGAATCTGGTGAGCATGTTGGGATTCGACGGAATCGACATCGGCCTCTTCGAGGGGCGAAGTCACCTCTGGCCCTCTCGGGAGTTCAAGGACGTCTCGAAATCGGCCGGGCTCCTCGGCAAGAAGCTCTCCGATCGTGGTCTTGAAGCGGCGGATGTGTTTCTTCAAATGAACGCAGACTTTGTGCCCTATGCAATAAACCATCCGGAATCCCGTCGAAGGAAAAAGGCGCGAAACTGGTACCGCAACAGCCTTGAGTATGCAGCGACCCTCGGATGCAAACATGTAACGACCCTG
>JABGOW010000421.1 GCA_018645275.1 Verrucomicrobiota bacterium | reverse complement strand
ACTCTGGCAAACCGACGGCCTGGAGCTCGGCGAGTTCCGCATCAACGCCGACCGTGCACAGCTCCTGTTCACTGCGGCCCCGCAACTCTCCCCAACCCTATTCACAAGTCGGATAAAGGGCCGACTGCAGCACGCCCTGGGCAAATCCGGGACCCCCGTGAAATTCAGTCGCAAGGTTTCCTTCCGAAGCCTTGGGGACAACACACGTACCACGGTCGAAAACTACCTCGACAAACAAGTGCGCAAAGAGGGCTTCGTCGACCCTCGCTTCATCAAGCGGATGCAGGAGTTCACCATTGAATCCAAGCAGGTTGACATCGCACAGCCGACGGCAACACACAGCGGTCGATATTGGTACAACATTCACCTTGTCATCGTGGTAGGTGGGCGCGTTCAGATTACGAATCACGGGGTTCTGGAAAAGATTCGGGATACCTCGCTCAGAATTGCCAACAAGAAGGGTTGCTTCGTGAAAGCCCTCTCAGTGATGCCCGATCATCTCCACATCGCACTGCGGGGCGACATAGAGCGATCCCCGGAGACAATCGCACTGGCCTTTATGAACAACCTGGCCTTCGTTCTCGGAAGAAACCGAATCTGGGAGGATGCCTACTACGTCGGAACATTCAGCGAATACACATTGGCGCGCGTCCGGCAGCTATCCCAAGACTCTGGCGCTCCGGCGACACAAGGTCGCAGGGGGCGTTCCGCATAAACACTCTCCCGCCGGCAGCCTCCACCAGCAGACGCCAGCCCGCCCCCCACCCCGGAACGAGCGTCCCACAACGCCCCAGCCCCCAGCGGCCCTGCGTCGCCCGCAGACTATCCAACGCCCCAGCCCCCAGCGAGCTTGCCTCTTCGGGCAAACGTCCACCAAACGCCCCAGCCCCCAGCGAGCTTGCCTCGCTGGAGCAAAAGAGATTCTCTGACATGAACCCAATTGATCCGATTTCCCCGATTGACATTCATTCCCACATTCCCTAACTTACCCCCCGTTTCACACCTTTTCGGGGCGGCATAGCTCAGTTGGTTAGAGCAGTGGAATCATAATCCACGTGTCCGGGGTTCGAGTCCCTGTGCCGCTACCATTCTTCTAGTTTCGCGGTCTGACCCGACGGGATGCCGTCGTCGGTTTCGGAACTGCCACGCGGCCGCCGCCAGCTTCTCGCATCGCCGTTGTCGGTTTTGGAACCGCCACGCGTCCGCCGGGGGGCACGATCTTCGCCATCGTCGGTTCCGGAACGGCTACGCGCTTTCCGGGGGGTACGATCTTTGCCATCCAGGGCCTTGGAACCGTCACACATTTACCGTCGGTTACGATCTCCACCGTCCAAGCCTGCGGAATCTCCACACGCGTGCTGGGGGCTGCAGTCTGTGCCGTTGAGGCTTTCGGAACGATCACATATCCGCCAGCCGTTGCGAACGGTGAGGGCTGCGCCTGCGCCATGTGCACGCATGTCGATAGAACGACGATAAGGAGAATGCCTGGTTTGTTCGAGTTCATTGTGTGTCCTCTTGTTGGATCATCCATTCGCGGCTGATCTGCCTCATCACCTGAATTCGCTACCGAGCAGCGGACCGTTATTCTTAGCGCAACGTTGCACTAATGTTTATTCTAGAACCCGCAACGACTGCGTGTCCAGCGATTAACGAAGAGAGAATTCTGCGCTATGCACTCAGCGGGTGAAGCCGCCCTAGCCCTTCAGCTGGCCCTCATCGAGGAGTAGGGACCGGTCACAGGTGTCGGCAATTTGCTGGTTGTGCGTAACCATGACAAGGGCGTGTCCGCGCTCCTTGGTGAGAGCGAACAACATTTCTAGCACAACACCGCCAGTCTCGCCATCCAGGTTGCCGGTCGGCTCGTCGGCCAACACGATAGAGGGGTCATTGATCAGGGCTCGGGCCAACGCAACGCGTTGCTGCTCACCACCCGACAGCTCAAGCGGCGTATGATGCGCACGGTCGGCAACGCCCACGGCATCAAGCAACTCCATGGACCGTTCCCGCATGCTTGCCGTGTTGATCCCAATACCGCGCGCCGGCAGCATCACGTTCTCGAGCACATCCATCTCGTTGAGCAAGTGATACGACTGAAAGACAAAACCGATCCGCGTCGCCCTGATCTGCGTGCGACGAGAGGACGACGCCCGGTAGAGATCCTCTCCGTCAATAAGCACATTGCCGCTCCCCTCATCGGGCCGGTCAATGCCTCCCAAGATGTGCAGGAGTGTGCTCTTCCCTGCCCCGCTACGCCCAACGACGGCCACGGTCTCGCCCGTATCGACAGACAGGTCTGCCCCACGAAGGACATCCAACTCATGACGCTTCAGAACATACCGTCGGTGCAAGTTTTTCGCTTCAATTAACATGTGTTCTAAGTTCCGGGTTC
>JABGOW010000552.1 GCA_018645275.1 Verrucomicrobiota bacterium | reverse complement strand
GGACTCCAGGTTTTCATCCTGGCAAGAGGGGTTCGACTCCCCTTGGGCGTGCCATTGGTGATTTGCCACAAATTGCCGCTTGGTGACTCTCACTGTCAACTCCCACCACTTCAAGCACTTCCGACCCATCGCCAGTTTCCGGTGTCAACGCCTGACACCCCGAGGAGGCCATAGTGTGTCCCATATACGTCCCTTTTTTTTGTCTTTCACCTTCCGATGCGCGTTGGAAGTGGGTCTCCAGGACGGAGAGGTAGTGCAACTTTGCTATATCCGGACTGTTGCCAATCCAATCGGTGACGACGTGCACAGGGAACTCTTCGACAAGCTCTGTCTCACGACTAGCGCGCAGATTCTGAAAGACACGCGCCCAAGGCTGCAAACCAGCTTTGCGGATGATGCGATGGGCCTGTGCCCGTAGGTTGCTCCTCTTGGCTAGAGTGGGAAACACTAGTGATTCGCCCTGGTGGTGCTGTGCCTGCCAGTTTTCAAGAGGCTGCACAAGTTCCGGAAATATTGGGACATCCCGATGCCCTTTTCCTTCGATGTGCTCGGTCTTGGGACTTTGGACGGTAAATCGTTTCCGATCCCAGTCAATATCGTCCCAGCGCATTCTCTGGATCTCGGATGGAATCCTCAGTCCGCCATACCTGGCTAGCGCAAAGATTAGCCTCCACTGATCATCAGGACACGCCTCGATGACCTTGTCCAGCGTGGCGCGATCCACAAACACGAGTCGTTCTTCATTGGCGACATTCGCGGTCGCCACATTGTCAAACGGATTGTTGGTGATATGCCCGTGGCAGATCGCAGATGCGAAGAATTGCTTGGATCGTTTGCATCCTCCCCTAACGGTAGCCTCTGCTTGGCCCTTCCCGAGAAGGAACACCCTGAAGTCTTTGGCATGTCCCGCGGTGAAACGTTTCAGTGACAGGTCATCATCTCCAATAAACTCCATCAGGAAAGCCCGGGCCTGCATCATGTTCTGCCGGGTCCTGGGTTTGATATCGGATCGCTTTCGCATGCACTCATCCGCCCACTCCCCCACTTTACGTTCACAGTCTCCAGTGCTGGACTCAAGCAGTCCCAGCGCCTCAAGCCGTGATCGGATCTTACGGTCCACTGATGCGATCCATTCCTGGGTGGCTGGCGGCATGGCCGATCCGGTCCGCTTGCAGGCAATAAGCTGCTCAACATGCGTTCGAGCAGTATCTGCCTGCTTCTTCGTGACCTTCCCGATACGGACCCGAGGTCTACTGGCATCCTCACTGGGGCTGAGCCTAACGGCATATCTAACCCTCCCCGCAACTTCGATCTTCTCTGTGCTGGCCATGACTATACTCTCCCTTCTGCACGCGTCCTCGGGCACCCCGCGTCAATCCATGCCATGATGGCCTTACGGGACCACCGGACCACCCGCTTGATCGTGATTGAATCGGGCAACCACCCTTCATCACGCCAACGCCACACTGTTCGTTCAGAACAACTCAATATCTCGGCCACTGTGCTGACGTCGAGCAAGCGGTCTCCCCCACTGTCCCCCAGCGTACATCCTGCTTCGACTTGGGCCAAGTCCGCCCGTGCACCGTTCCGATCTCCTACTTCCATATTCATCGTCACATCCAATCTTCATCACTCATATCTCCTTATTCTAATGGCCACCCCAGTAGGGGCAGTCTCGTGTGGCCACTCGGCCGTTCAAATCACTGGACACGCTGCCCAGCGTCAATTTCTGCCTAGCACGGGATCGACCGTGTAAGGTGGTTAAGTATGTAATGGCACCCATCGGCCTCTGGTCTTTAGGTTGGAATACCAAGCATTGTTGGTCTCCTTCGAATGTGCGGACCCAGGCAGGTCACGATGTCGACTGGCCTGGGGACCAAACCTTGTCACGCAGTCCTTTGGGCTTGGTGCTAAACTCATGCATCTCGCCCAGCCGGCTGACAATATCGCGCAACATGGCGGGCTGTAGTAGATCTGCTGCCCTAACATCTGGGTTCGCCCTGAGGGGATCGCCAACAGGCAGGGCAGGAATGTCGAGTTCGATCTTTCCGTCGACGTGCACGAAGCATCTACCGCAACGACCATCATTCATGCGGACTCGGTATCGCAACCCGTTCTTGACGCCTTTGAGCTTCCACGCGGCGACACCGTGTCGGATACGTGCTTGATCACGAATTCTCATGCGCTCTTGATTTGCTCTCAGGCCATCCTGCGTTCTGTTTCTTGCGCTATTCAAGACTTGGTCTCCTTTTGTTAGCCCGTCACTGATTGGCCGTACCCGCCACATCGGAGTATGCCTTCCGCACTGCTGAGCATTACCTGTACATGAGCTCGCTATACCGGGATCGTGCATGGATATCCTGCTTTTTGACACGGTGCCCCCCACTTGCCGCCA
>JABGOW010000102.1 GCA_018645275.1 Verrucomicrobiota bacterium | reverse complement strand
CCGAACCCGGAGTATCTGCTATCACGTTGAGAACGTTGCCACCGCCCATGACGCAGTGAGCTGTGGCCCCTGATCCCCAGCGATCCACGATCGTCACGTCCGGCGTATTCGTGTAGCCGGACCCGGCGGCCGTTACGGCATACGAGACGATGAAGCCGTTCGTGACTGTCGCCTCTGCTGTTGCCTGTTGAGACAGATTTGTTCCAGCATCAACCATGGCAAACCTAAACAGCCCGGTTCCATTGAAGTTCGTACCACCAACGGCAACCCTTCCCTGGTAATTGATGATCTGCGGGACCTGGGCAATGACGGTGGTCGCCACAAGGAGGATGCACACAAGTAGACTACCGGCTCTTCTCATCATATGTCTCCTTTTCGATCTGCTGTGCAGAGCGCCGCAAACAGTGCCCACGCGAGGTCTACGGCCATCATCTCATGGATATGCGCTCAACCTCCGCATGCTACTGCCTGTAAGGAAAGTAGTCAATCCGCGGGCAGGGAAATATCCGCTCGGCGCTTACGGCGGGGGTTAACACGAAAAGGGGAATGGGGAGGGGAATGGGGACACACATGAAAAGCGAAGTCAAGACACGGTCCCCACTTTTTGTCTTGCGCTACTCCGTAATGCGGGGTAGCGTAATCTCAGCATCGCAATCAGGAACAGTAATGAGCACATGGGTAACACAGCTTCGCAAGGGTTTGATGGAATTCTGCATCCTGAATCTCCTCAAGCATGGGGAGAGCTATGGGTACGAAATCCTTCAGTCGTTGCAGCAGATTGAAGAGTTGGTTGTGACCGATAGCACGGTCTATCCCATCCTTACCCGGCTTCGCAAAGACGGGTATCTGAAAGTACGCGTTGCGCCATCAGGCGAAGGGCCGCCCAGGCGCTACTTCTCGCTGACCGTTGTGGGCTTGCAGCGGCTGAAGGAAATGAACATCTACTGGCACAATCTGCAGGCCGCCATTGAGCTGCTGCAGCTTGGAAAGCAAGCAGGAGAAGAAGCATGAACATCTCGGAAGCGCTGGCGAAACGAATAGCAGACCATCTCAAGGCAGTTGAAAGCAAACTGGCCGCACTTCCTGGCGACGAAAGACGCGATATTCTACAATCGGTCGAGACGCACATCTATGATGCTCTTGGGCGGGTGTGTGGTGATATACCGTCCCTGGCAGATCTGGAAGCGGTGGTTGCGGCAATGGACCCCCCAGAGTCGTATCTCAGTGAAGTCACAGTGGCGAATAGGCGGAATGTGTTCAGACCCATCCTTTATGCTGTGATTGTACTCGCAGTTGCCGGCGCTGCATTTCTGCTGTCCCGCCGTTCTCCAGGCATCAGCGCGCCGCCTGAGAAGGATGCAAATACGCGAGCATCCATTGGCAGCCAGCAGATGAGCGAGTCAGAATCGCTGCGGACGGGTGTCCTGCATGCCTGTATCAGCAAGACAGGACAATCAGATATCTTCCTTTCGGACCCGATCAAACGAGAATGGCAGAACCTGACCAAAGGGCGTGTGAGCAAGCCGGGCTGGGGGCAGGCCTGGGAGCCTGTTGGATCACCGGACGGGAAAACGGTTGTGCTTCGAATCTACAGATGGACCGACAACCGTGAGATGAGAACGCAAATCTGGTTGCTGGATATTGACAGAGATCGCCTGAGTCAGGTTCCCGGCGAGTTCGGTTTTGTCATGGGCTTCAGTTGGTCGCCCGACAGCACAAGGTTCGTTTGCTTCGAGGATGATGCCCTCATGGTGATCCGCAGAGATGGCCAGGGGAAGAAAGTCATCGCCGAGACTGACAGCAAGATAGGCGGGTGTTCCTGGTCTCCTCGTGGTGATGCCATTGCCTACACCAGTGCCGACGGCTCTCTGCGGATAGCCGCCCCAGAGGGCAGTTCCAGTCGCATACTGGTTCGCAGTGGGATTCACGACGACCCTCCTTGTTGGGGGCGAAACGGAGACCGGATAGCGGTTATTGCGAACGGGCTCATCTCCGTCGTGTCTCTTGAAGGCAGCGTCATCAAGCAGTATGGCCAAGCCAACGCAATTCATGGCTGGTCAGCAGATGGCAACCTGCTGGCGTACGGGACTCGTGATGGGATACGACAAATCCATATTGTGTCTCTGGACGACGGGACAAGCCGCCCGGTTGACTATGACCTGGACGCCACCTCCGGACTATGGATGCCACTGGATAACCAACTCGTGTTCTGGGGCAAGAATGATGAGAACCGAGATTACTCCCTTATCGTATGTGAATCAGATGGCGGGAACCCTCGGATTTTCGGAAAGGCCCATACCGCAGGCTTCATGGCGCCGACACTGCTAGGGAAAGACCTGATATCCGGCAGTGCAGCAGAAGGGCACAATCCCCGTACTGCACCTGCAGAAGCAGCACACTTGGCGCCCCCTGTTGTAGTCAGCACGATTCCTCAATCCGGGGACATGCATGTTGATCCGAATGTGGGCCGAATTTCTGTTACGTTCGACAAGGACATGATGATGGATCGAATGTGGTCATGGTGCATGCATTCGGCCGAAACATTTCCTGAAATCAGTAACCAGAAGGGCATCAAGTACCTTGCTGACAAACGGACATGCGTTCTCCCCGTCAAGCTGAAGCCCAACAAGACCTACGTCATCTGGATCAATACCCAGAAAAACAACGCATTTAGAGACACAAGTGGCCATCCTGCCATCCCATACCTGCTTGTCTTCAAGACGCACTAACGTTACTAACGGAGACGCATATGAAGGAGCCAGCAGATCGCAAGTTCGTCGACCACCCCGCGCCAAGCGTTGGACTATTCACCATTTTCCTGGGCGGCATCTGCGGGCTTATTGCGGTAATCCCATAGTAACCCGTTGCCCATACTGCCAGATGGACTTCACAAAGGAGCTAGAGCATGAACAGTAGTGAACCACATGGGGTATTTCAGTGGAGTATTGGCGTGAGGGAATGGGGACAGAGTACCAGGTCATCTATGCTGCGGGCATCGCGCCTTTCCGAAAAGACCCTGAACCATTTTGGCTTTACTGACCTGTCCCCTTCTTTTCTTAGGCCTTCTTCTTTGCTGACAGCACGCTCTTCTTGATGCGGCGAATGTGCCCGCGCCCCATGCCCTTGACTTCGCAGCCCAGCTCAAAATAGCGACGAATCTGATCATCCGACAGGATGCAGAAACAGTCAATGATGACGCAGGGGCGACCAACCGCTTTGACAACCTTGTCCGGTTCCATCTCGAGATACTCAGCGTGCCGCACTGCCAGAATAATCGCCTTGGCGCCTTTCATCGCCGTTTTCAGGTCGCTCTGCATCTGCAGATCCTTCAGCTGATGCTGACGGTTGAAGAATGCCGCTTTGCTATGTGGCGCAAAATCGCCGTCATGCTCAACATTGATGTCCTGGTTCTTAAACTCGAACCAGTGTGCAACATAGGGATCATGGACACGTACGTCGGCACCCATTTCCGTTAATCGCCGGACAATCAGTTCAGACCCACTGTAGCGAGTGTCACCAACGTCCTCACGGTACGACGCCCCCATGAGCAGGATATCGGCAGCAGCAATTGGCTGACCTACATTGCGTAGCGCATCACGCACAAGCTGCGCCACATGCAGCGCTCGCCTGTCGTTGATATCAATCGCCAGCGGCGTAATCTTGAATATATCGTCTTCCCAACCGTGGATGTGTTTGTAGGCCCATACGCCAAGGCCACCATCCTTTGGCAGGCAGTAGCCGCCAATTCCCGGTCCGGGGAAGATCATGTTGCTGTGTGTGGGTCGCACCTTGACCGCCTCGATGACCTTCTTGAGGTCAACCCCGTTGCGCTCTGCAAAAAGAGACCATTCATCAAGAAACGCCAGGATCGTTGCCCGGTAGCTGTTCTCTATAATCTTCGCGGTCTCAGATTCGATTGGTTTGTCGAGAACCGTCAACGGGTAGTCCTCAGTGTTGAGTACGTCAGAGAGGAATTTCACAACCTTTTTCCGTGCCTTGACATTCACGCCACTGCAAACGCGCCAGAAGTCACGGATGGATGCAACGTAGTCACGACCAGGCATAACGCGTTCATAGCTGTGGGCAAGAACCGGGTCGGCCCTGATGCCACGCTTCTCGAAGATCTTCTTCATAATCGGATAGGCGATCTGTTCGGTTGTACCGGGCGCAACGGTGGTTTCGATCAGGACGAGCGCATCCTTCGGAATATGCTCGGCGATAACGGCCATTGACGCTTCCAAAGCTGCCATATCTGCCGATCCGGTGCGGCAATTGCTGAGCTCTGACTTTAGATAGTCGCACTGGACATCCACCACAACGACATCGGCCAGGGTCAGCGCATCATAGGTAAACGTGGCGGTCAGATTCTGCTTCACTTTCACACAGCGCTCGATCAGCTCATCCACTTCGGGATCTTCCGAGCTGACAGGGGCTACACCGCGGTTGAGTAGTGGAATCTTCCAGTAGCTACGTGTGCTGGGACGCTGCATCCCAATCACAAACTTGGACGGCTTTCCCTTCTTGTCCGTGGCATCGGCAACCACAGCAGCCATCACGGCGCCTACAAACCCGACTCCCACCACAACCACAATTTCCCGGCCAAGTTTGCGTTGCGCTTTTACAAGATCCTGGAGACGTTCAAACTCAAGGACATAGTCGTTGTCCGTGGGAATCTTGAACTTCTCGCCAGAGGGACTGATTGAGTATTGAGCCTTTGCCATCGGACATCTCCCGGTGCGGATGTGTCCATCGTGCAGGACTTGGCGCCCTGTCATACCGCGAGGACACGTGACCCACGGTTATCACACATGCGCTCAACGGGCAATGACAGATCCTCTTTGAGCAGCGGCAGACAGGCAATGGGGACAGAGGCAATGGGGACAAGTCATCTATGCTGCGGGCATCCCGCTTTTCCGAAAAGATCCTGAACCATTTCGCGTTACTGACCTGTCCCCTTTCTTCTCCTCTGTTTCACCCGAAAGCCCATTTCGGCAGGTGGCGATCACGGTTGTGAGGAGGGTTCTCGTGGTCTGGTATCGGGTCGTTGGGGAATTCTTTCCGCCACATCTCGCGTTCCTCTTCATCGCTGTAGTACTTGTGGGTGAGCTCGATATCCTCCTCGCTGCACCCGCCGAGGATATCGAGATAGCATGCTGAACGGGGATTGGGCGGCAGGATCACGTCTTCCTGTCTGAGCAAATCGCCCCAGAGGGTCGCGTAGAGGTCGCGATCACTCAAGTGGTCGGTGTGATTAAGATAGACCCCAAACTCGGCCAGCTTCCTGATGACTTCCCAGAGCTTGCGGTGCACCATAACGTCATCGAGACTGTCCGCGGCTGGTAGCGCGATTCCCGCATCCTCGAGCTGGGCGAAGCGCGTTCCGTTGGGTTCCTGCTCACATTCCAGCACATGCCGCCAGAATACCTCGGCGGCTTCGCTGTCGAGGCCGGCGCCGAGTCCCATGAGCAACTCACCACCCGGCAGGTTTCTAACCTGCGTTTTCAGCTTCTCGATCCGACTTTGGCGATCCTTCTCCCCCATGGCCTCCCGACCACGTGTATTTGTTGTCGTTGCTACCATTGTAACGCCTCCTCATTCCTCTGGGTTTCGTGTCTCTCACCCATGTAGAAGCAACGAGGTGGCGCAATTTCCGGAAAAACGCGCAGAAACGGGGACAAACGCCATTCTGGCCATCAGATCGGCCTGCAACCGCAGCCACTCCCCACTCTCCGGTCTGCCATTAACCAAGCAAAACACACACAACCTGATCAGTCACCGACTTCTTGCCGTCTCTGCACTGATTGTCTGTCCCTATTCTTCCCAAGATCGAGAAACTCCGCAAGGAGATCAGACGCCAGTATGAGGTGGCGGACATCATCAGTCGCAATCACAGAATGCAGGGGCTGTTCAGCGTCCTTCCCGATATCGCTGAGAGTCCAAGCACGGTGTTGATTGAAGGAGAGAGCGGCACCGGCAAAGAGCTGTTTGCAAATGCGATCCATCAACTCAGCCCGCGACGGAAGAAGCCATTTGTGGCAGTCAACTGCGGCGCCTTGCCGGACACGCTACTGGAATCCGAATTGTTTGGCTACAAGGCCGGCGCGTTCACTGATGCCAAGAAGGACAAGCCCGGCCGTTTTGCGGCAGCGGAAGGTGGGACGCTATTTCTCGACGAGATCGGCGACGTCTCTGCGGCCATGCAAGTGCGTCTGTTGCGGTTCTTGCAGGAGCGCATCTATGAGCCGCTGGGATCCGTGCAGCCCGTCCATGCAAATGTGCGCATCGTGGCCGCCACGCATCAGAATCTGACTTCGCTGGTGAAGGAAAAGACGTTCAGGGAGGACCTCTACTACCGAATCAACATCGTCAAACTGGAGATTCCTCCCCTGCGTGACCGTCTTGAAGATATACCGCTGCTCGTCGAGCATTTTGTCGATCGGTTCAATACGCTTCAGGGCAAGGAAATCATGGGCGTCAGCGACGATGCTCTCGCCTGCCTGATGTCACACGACTACCCGGGCAATGTAAGGGAGCTTGAAAATGTGATTGAGCGGGCCTTCATTCTCTGCCGTTCCGGCCTGATTGAGCGAGAGCACCTGCCGTCTCCCATCTGTCACCAGTCTACGACAGGAGGTGGCACGGACAATCTTGATTCCTTCAAACAGATGGAAGCCTCATTTCTGATGAGTGCCCTTCGTCAGCACGACTGGAACCGCACCGAGACCGCCAAAGCCCTCGGCATCCACAAGACGACCCTCTTCCGCAAGATCAAGGCCCTTGGGCTTCAGGTGCCACGCAAGTAGCGAACTCGCTTCCGAAACGTCACCACCAGCTGCATAACTGCTACCATAGGAAGCAGTATTGCTGCATCCATGCTATCTATGCCTGAGACATACCTCTCGCCCGCATACGTTGTAACCTACGCTACACCTTAGGCTTACGACTCATAGAGTAGGGTCACGCACAATTGGCACACGAAATGCAAAGCAGAGGAATCGCGGGAAGGAGGAGCGCTCCATGAAAACAACACTAGCCATTCCTATGTGGGAGGGTCAGGTGTCTACGACATTTGACTTTGCGCGGAAACTATTGGTCGTGGAGGCGGATGGCGGGCGGGAGATCTCGCGTAAGGAGATCTCGCTTGGCGATGAATCTGTTGAACGGAAAGCTCGCATAATGAGGGATCTGGCCGTGCAGGTTGTGGTTTGCGGAGCAATTTCACAGCCTCTGGCAGAAGCAATTTCTCAGATAGGAATACAGATCATTCCTTATGTCACCGGTCCGGTGGAACGCGTTTTGGCGGGCTACTTGTGCGGAAGACTCGCAGAACCGCAGTTTCTTCAACCGGGATGTCGCCCCGGAGCAAGGAGGCGGTGGCGGCATCAGGGCGGACGGTGTGGAAATGAAGCGAATCGAGGAAATGAACCACAGACAACACACAGATCTCAAAGAAGACATGAAGGAGGTGAGTAAGATGCCAGGAGGAGATAGAACGGGACCAATGGGGATGGGCCCGATGACCGGTCGAGGCGCGGGGCGCTGTGCGGGAAACACAACGCCAGGCTATGAAACTACGGCGCCCGGCAGGCGGCTAGGGCGTGGACGCGGGATGGGCTTTCGCCGAGGACTTGGATTCCTTGGCTACAGGCATGCTCCCTATGCGCCACCAACGCAGGAGCAGGAAGAGGCAGAACTAAAGGAGGAGGCCGAGCACCTGTCAGGCGTTCTTGAAACGATCAAGAACCGTATTGCCACGCTGCGTGCAAAAAGGAAGGACGACTAGTCCGTGGACATGGAGGCGGCCCGCCCTCGGGCCGCTCTTCTGGAGTTAATATGAAGACTTACGATGAATGTATTTCGTGTTTTGAGCGGCAGGCAGCTGATGCCTGTGAGCTATGCGACATGGAGCCAAACCGGACTGCTGAGGTCGTGGATGCTGTCCGCGACAAAACGGCCGCCTTCTCCCGCCTGCGGTCGCCGGTCGAGATGGCTGTAGACATTCATGCGCTAGTCCATGTCGCAGCGGGTAACCGTGACCCTTATGCGGCGATCAAGCATGCGAGCAACTGCGCGTGCCGCGACTCCATGGAGCAGCTTTCTGGACACCTCGACTCCTCTTCAAATCGTTTTGAAACGGCTGTCAAACTGGCCATCGCTGGAAACCTGATTGATTTTGGGGCCTACAGGCCTGTGACACTTTCCGAGGGGCATATCTTGCGTGCGGTAGAGGAAGCCCTCCAGCAACCTCTTTCCGGGGATTCCCTCGAATCGCTTCACGCACTAATTGATGGGGCTCGGAGCATTCTCTTCATCGGCGACAATGCCGGAGAGTGCTTTCTGGACACTTTTATACTGGATCAACTTCCCCTCGACCGCGTGACCTACGCGGTTCGCGGGCGCCCTATCCTGAACGATGCCACACTTGCAGACGCAAAAGAGGCAGGCATTGATCAACGATGTCGCCTGATTGATACAGGGGATGGCTCCCCCGGCGTGATTCTCAACCGCTGCTCGGCAGAATTTCTGACGGTCTTCGACAACGCTGATCTTGTGATTGCCAAGGGACAGGGAAATTATGAATCGCTGAGCGAAATCCCCGGCAAGACGCGTGTCTTTCTCACCAAAGTCAAGTGTCCGGTGATCGCAAGAGATATTGGGTATCCGGTTGGCAGTAATGTAATCCGAATTATGCGATCAAAGGAGTTGCTCTAGATGATTATCACCGTAGCAAGCGGAAAAGGCGGAACCGGGAAGACGACCTTCTCGGTGAATCTAGCGTATGCGTTAGCGAACCGCGGCGACAAGGTTCGACTCTTGGACTGCGATGTCGAAGAGCCAAACGACCATCTGTTCGTGAAGCCGGATTTCTCTGAGGAATCAAAGGTGACAGTACTGAAACCCGTGTGGGATGAGGATAAATGCATCGGCTGCGGAAAATGCGCTGAAGTCTGCAACTATAACGCTATCGCCGTGGTGAAGAACCCTTCGACTCCGCTCAGGAGAGCCAAAGTTCTCATTTTCAACGAGCTTTGCCATTCGTGCGGGGCCTGCACCTATGTCTGCCCTGAGAGTGCATTGCATGAGGAGCCTGTGGGAATCGGCAAGGTTCAGGCGTCCCCCGGCAACCCTTCAACTTCGCTCAGGGCGGGTGTTCCATTCTACTTTGCTCACGGTTTGCTGAACATCGGCGAAGCGCTTGCCCCTAACGTGGTACAGGCAGTTAAGACCCATATTGCCCCGGACTCGATCAATATTCTCGACGCTTCCCCAGGGACGGCCTGCCCGGTGGTCAAGGCGCTTGATGACGCCGATGTTGCAGTCCTGCTGACCGAACCAACCCCGTTTGGGTTGAATGATCTGAAGCTGGCCACGGCGATGACGCTGAAAATGGAAATTCCCACGGGGATCGTGGTCAATCGGTCGGACGGAGAAGATCGTATCATCGCGGATTGGGCCGAGACCGTCGGGGTCCCTATTGTCGGTCGCATTCCATTCGAAAGGAAATACGCTGAAACCTATTCATCAGGCAATATCCTTGTGGAGTGGCATGACGAACTGAACGCCAACTTGCTCGGGATCTACGAGAACCTCTGTGCATTGAAAGGCACTCCTGTTGCGGCAGCCCCGGAGATGGAGAGTATCGGCGCGATTGCGAAGGATGCATCTCCATTCGAGATGGGGAATGCCTCAGACTACAAGGAAGTAACTGTCATCAGCGGCAAGGGGGGCACAGGAAAAACAAGTGTGACGGCATCATTCGCGGTGCTGTCGCAAAATCAAGTTCTTGCCGACAACGATGTTGATGCTGCAGATTTGCACTTGCTGCTTACCCCCCAGGTGCGCGAAGCGCATCCTTTTGTGGGCGGAACCAAAGCCACCGTCGATTCCAGTAAGTGTATAGGCTGCGGAAAATGCGCCGCGGCCTGCCATTTTGATGCCTTCCGGTTTGATGGCCCCGCGAATGACGTCGTTGGCAAGACCTGGCAAGTTTCTCCGGTGGCCTGCGAAGGCTGTGGCCTCTGCATCCAGATTTGTCCGGTGGAGGCCATTTGGGCCGAGGACGCCGTGTCTGGCACGTGGTTTGTCTCCGGCACCGACTACGGTCCCATGGTCCATGCCCGGCTCGGTATTGCCGAAGAGAACTCGGGGCGACTGGTTACGCAGGTACGTAACCGAGCCGGCGAGCTTGCCACCGAACTTCGCGCCGAACGCATTCTCGGGGATGGACCCCCCGGAACCGGTTGTCCGGTCATTGCCTCGGTCTCAGGATCGGATCTTGTTCTGATTGTAACAGAGCCCACGGTATCCGGGGTTCATGACATGGAGCGGGTGCTTGATTTGTCCAAGCACTTTGGGGTTCCGGCTTTGGTCATCATCAACAAAGCCGATCTCAACACGGAACAGGCGGCGCGCATCGACGAGATTGCCGAACAGCAAAACTCACGCGTCATCGCGCGCATACCATTTGATCGCGCAGTCAACGACGCACTCATGGCAGGAAAGACGGTTATTCAATACCGCGAAAGCGCCGCCGCCGAGGCCATCAGAAGGGCATGGGAGGAAGTGCAGGCAGCGCTGACGAACATCCGCTATAGAGTCGGCAGATAAATATTGCTATTATTGTTAATGTGTGAGATGCTTCTGCGCATGAACAAAGACGATGCAAGAAAAGAGCCGGGAAGCCTATACGAAAGACGCAAGCAAGTGATGCGGCTTCACCGAAAAGGTTATGGGCCGATGAAGATAGTCGATCTTACCGGGTTGAGCTGGGGTGCTGTTAACACGGCACTGAAACTCTATGAGGGTGGCGGGGCGGCCGCCTTGAAGCCCAAGAGCAGAGGGCGGAAATGTGGAACATGCCGAACCCTCACCAAAGAACAGGAGCAGCGGATTCAAAAGCTTATTTGTGAGAAGCGCCCAGAGCAGTTGAAACTGAAATTCGCTTTGTGGACAAGAGGAGCGGTCAAGGATCTCATTCGACAGGAGTTCGCTGTGGACCTGTCGATCCGCGGCGTTGGGGACTACCTCAACCGCTGGGGGTTCACTCCGCAAAAACCGATCAAACGAGCGTATGAGCAGCAGCCCAAGGCCGTAAAGGAGTGGCTGGATGAAACATATCCCGAAATCGAGCGCCAGGCCCGTGAACAGGGCGCCGAAATCCATTGGGGTGACGAGACTTCCGTGATGAACACAGATGTTCGGGGCCGGAGCTATGCGCCTCGTGGGCAGACCCCAGAAACCCGTGCTGTCTGGGGAAAGCGCGAAAAGTTTTCAATGATTTCAACGGTTACCAACCAGGGCAAGTGCCGATGGATGATCATAGACGGGGCATTTAACTCGGATCGCCTTATCGAGTTCATGGAGCGGCTCATCAGGGATGCCGATCGCAAAGTGTTCTTGGTTCTCGACAATTTGCGAGTGCATCACAGCAAGCCCGTAAAAGAATGGATTCAAGACCACCAGGAGAAGATAGAGACTTTCTTTCTGCCCAGCTACAGCCCAGAGCTCAACCCCGATGAGCGCCTCAATGCCGACTTAAAACATAAGATCACTACTACGGCACCGGCCCGGACGAGAAAGAGACTACTGGATGTGACAACCAACCACATGCAGATGATTGAGGCTTCTCCGGATCGGGTCGCCAATTACTTCGGGGACCCTCATGTCAGCTATGCTGCCTATCACAATAATTAAGCGCCGGAGCAATAATGCTACGAATGTAGGCATGGGCCAGGCTCTGGCCCATGCCAGGAAATGGGATGGGGGGGAGGGTCAGGGCCTGACCCACCCCTACCAGGGAGCGGGTTAAAGAAAGAGCTAAACATAAGGAGGAACACACAATGAAAATTGCAGTAACATCAAAAGGGACGACACTTGAAGATCAGGTTGATCCCAGGTTCGGACGTTGCGCCAACTTCGTGATCGTTGAGACAGACGACATGAGGTTTGAAGCAATTGAGAACAACAACGCATCCGTCGGTGGCGGGGCAGGCATACAGTCGGGGCAGCTGGTTGCGGATAAGGATGCAACCGTCGTGCTTACGGGGAACTGTGGCCCAAAGGCATTCCGAACGCTTGAAGCCGCAGATATTGAAATCGTGATTGGGGCCAGCGGCACGATCCGAAATGCCATTGAGCAGTACACATCGGGACAGCTCTCAGCAACGGCGAGCGCCAATGTTGAGAGTCACGCGGGAGTAAATCCGTAGAATGAACACACTGAGGCTCACCGTGCTTGTCGAAAACACAACCCGACGTCAGGGGTTGATGGCGGAGCACGGTCTTGCGTTGTGGATCGAGGCGGGAGATAAGCAAATCCTGTTCGATGCAGGGCAGAGCGGGGTACTGCGGCACAACGCAGGTCAGCTCGGAATCAACCTTGGCGCCGCCGATGCGATTGTACTCAGCCATGGGCACTATGATCATACCGGCGGCCTTGCCGCCATGCCACTGACGGAAGCAAGCAGGCGGGTATGCCGAAACGGGGAAGACAAAACCGGGGTCCAGCCGGTGCGTGTGTTCGGGCACGAGCAGGCCTTCACCGACAAGTATTCCAGGCGTCCCGGTCAAGCAGCTCGGGATATCGGGATGGCGAGATACACGCGGCAAACCTTGCAGACGGCAACAGCACTCACACTAACGGACGCACCCACGGAAATCGGTGAAGGCATTTCGGTTACAGGCCCAATACCAAGACATACCGATTTTGAGGATGTGGGTGGTCCGTTCTTCAAGGATGAAGCCTGTCGGGAACCGGACGATCTGATCGACGATCAGGCCGCATTTGTCGACACGTCCAACGGAATCGTTATCATTCTGGGTTGCGCGCACTCTGGCATCATCAACACGTTGCGGTACGTCAGAGAATTGCTTCCCAAGCGACCGATTCACACCGTGATTGGAGGCACGCACCTCGTCACAGCCAACGAAGTGCGAATACGCAGAACTGTTGAGGCGCTACGCGAATTTGAAATCCAACGCCTGATCCCCCTGCACTGTACAGGGTTTGCTGCCGCCGCTCGACTGTGGAACGAATTCCCCGGCCATGTATCAACATGTCCGGCGGGTTCCAGATTGGAGTTGAACCCATGAAGATGAGGATACGGACAGAAGTGCTTCCCTTCATTGGGGCGTCATTGTCACTTGGGGTGCTCCTCGCACTTGGAGCGCACTGGGCACGTCTGCGGTGGAGCATAGGGGCGCTGTGTAGCCTTGGTATTGCATTGGTCATGTGCGGGTATTTTCTTTTCTTCTTCCGCGACCCCGTACGTACTCCACCCCCGGATGATACGCTCATCGTAGCAGGAGCCGACGGGACCATTGCATCCGTTGCCGAAGTCTATGAAGGCAGATACTTGAAGACTGCCTGCATTCGGATCAGCATCTTCCTGAGCCTTTTCGATGTTCACGTCAACCGCGCTCCAATTGAAGGCAAGGCCACCTTTCTGGGGTACTTCCCCGGCAAGCACTTCTTCACGTTCCGCGAGAAATCCTCTGAATTCAACCAGCACAACAAAATCCTCATCCAAGGCAACTACACACGGTGTCTATTGAGCCAAATCGTGGGGCCCGTTTGTCGGCGGGTGGTGTATTGGCCGGATCACGAGAATCCGCAACCAGTGACGCTGGGCGAGCGCATTGGGATGATGAAGTTTGGATCGCGGTTGGATATGACATTTCCAAGCGAAGGTCTTCAAGTTCGAGTGGGCCTTGGCCAGCGCGTGAAAGCGGGTGAAACCATTGTGGCTACAATCACACAAACATGAGAGAGCAGGTTGCGATATGACGACAGAAAATGAGAATCAGAGAATGGCAAATGAACACGCAGAGATTGCGGCCAGGATGGGGCACGTTAAGCATAAGATCCTTGTGTTATCCGGCAAGGGTGGCGTGGGAAAAAGCACCGTGGCGGCGAACCTGGCACTTTCGCTTGCCAGTCGAGGCGCGAAGGTGGGGTTGCTTGACGTGGATCTCCATGGCCCCAGCATTCCCCAATTGCTCGGGGTGAGTGCCAGCCCGGAACATGTGATCACATCTGATGATGAAACCGCTCTGCTTAGACCCGTTTCGGCGGGACCGAATCTGTGCGTCATGTCGACTGCATTCCTGCTGGAAGACCGCGATGCTGCCGTCATTTGGCGCGGCCCCATGAAGCACAAGGTCATCAAGCAGTTTCTGAAAGATGTCGCGTGGGGCGATCTGGACTATCTGATTGTTGACTCACCGCCTGGCACAGGAGATGAACCACTCGCTGTGGTCCAGCTACTTGAGAACGCCACCGGTGCCGTCATTGTCACGACCCCGCAGGAGTTGGCAATTTCCGATGTACGGAAATGCGTGGATTTTTGTCGAAAACTTGCACTGCCGGTGCTCGGTGTCGTCGAGAATATGAGCGGGTTCGTGTGTCCGTCGTGTGGCGAACGCGTCGACGTATTCAAGTCGGGTGGCGGAGAGTCGATGGCGGCGAGCCTGAAGGTACCGTTTTTGAGTCGGATCCCAATAGACCCGCTGCTGGTAAAGGCTGGCGATGACGGAACTTCATATCTTGAATGTTTCCCAGAGACGGAGACGGCGCAAGCATTTGAAACAGCCATTGCCAAGATTGTAAGTAAAACAGAGCCAACAGAAGATGTCGGCGAGCAAAACAAAAGGAGAGATGAAATGATGATAGCAATTCCCTTAACCGATGGAAAACTGTCCGCACACTTCGGGCACTGTGAAACGTTTGCGATGATTGAGACCGATAAGGAGAACAAGAGCATCACATCCACGGAAATGGTCGAGCCGCCCCCGCATGAGCCCGGACTGCTCCCTCGCTGGTTGGCCGAGAAAGGTGCTACCATGATCATCGCAGGCGGGATGGGGAGCCGGGCGCAGAATCTCTTCAAGCAACAGAAGATTTCCGTTGTTGTGGGAGCCCCTGCCGACAGCCCTGAAGCAATTGTCAGCGCCTACCTGAAGGGCGCGCTCGTAAGCGGAGAAAATGTCTGTGACCATTGAGGAACGTCAGAGTGCACTTTTGATAATGCAGAAGCAGCATCACAGGACCTGTGTGGTCTGCGGGGATCTCAACCCAAATGGGCTACGCGTATCGTTTGACGTCTGCCCGGATGGTGCGGTTGAAGCGCAAATCGTATTTGCCGAAGATAGGGAAGGTTATGTCGGCCATCTACATGGAGGTGTCATTGCCTCACTGTTGGATGGCGCAATGACAAACTGTCTGTTCTCGCATGCTGTCAGGGCCGTTACCGGTGAATTGACTGTGCGTATCCACCGCCCGCTCCGTGCTGGTGTGGCTATTGTTGCTCGGGGATGGTTGGAACGCGGCATGCCGCCTTTCTATCTGATGGCGGCAGAACTGAGACAGAATGGACGGCTTGCGGCAAGAGCCAAAGCGAAATTCATGCGAAAAGAAGCACCAACGATTCTGCCGCATGTCGTTATAAATCAGGAGAAGCCATGATGACACACGTTCTTGCATTCCTTTGTCGCATCTGTCCGTTTTGCATCTGTGCGAGGCGTTGGCCGGCAAGCCGGTTTGCCCGCCTCCTAGCGACTGTTGAGAAACAGTGCCCTGCCTGCAGGGCGTATCGAACGCTCCATAGCACGTCCCGACTGGAGGACAAGATATGAACGGAAAGGAGAAGATAGAACTCAGGCGACGGTCATTGGTTAAATCCCTGATCTGGCGGGTTGTC
>JABGOW010000574.1 GCA_018645275.1 Verrucomicrobiota bacterium | reverse complement strand
GTGCTTGCCGGTCAGCAGCGTGGCGCGGCTGGGGGCGCAGATGGAGTTGGCGACGTAGGCCCGGTCAAAACGCATGCCGTCACGGCCGAGGCTGTCGATATTGGGCGTCAGGTTCTCGTCCTGGAACCGGCCACCGTAGGCCCCGATGGCCTGGTAGGCGTGGTCGTCTGAGAACATCCAGACGATATTCACCCGCCCCGGCGGGTTGGGTTTCCCGGCATTACCGGCGCACGCGGTTGATACCGCAACCATAGCGGCAACAAAGGTCAAGATGGCAGTTTCTGCAGGACGACGCATGTATCTTCTCCGTTGGTCTGTTCGTGAATGTGCAGACTATAGCTCACAGATCAAGACGGGCGCAAACCAAGAACGAGGAATATCCGACGAAGGAGGATGCTCTCTCCTAATCATGCTCCTAATCACAATCCTAATCGTGATTACGCGTAGGATTACGATTATGACACTGATGTTTAGAGGCTAGACATATAATATTGTCGAGAGAATCGCCAATAGCGGGCCGACTTATGCTCTGCAGGACATCTACCCACGTTCCTCGTGTGCGACCGCTCAAGACAGCTTGGCAGGTTACGACTTGTACCAACGGGAGCTGTTGGGGATACTGTGGGCTACACAAAGGAGCCGTGACTCGACAGGCCCCGACAGACTTGACGAATGTTATTGAGAGAAGAAACGAGCAATGAAGAGAATAAGCACGATGTTGGCGCTGCTGACAACGGTATTGCCGACTGCTGCGATTCTGGCAACGGCCCAACAGGAGGATGCAATGATTGTTGCACACCGGGGGGCATCCCGTGACGCATTAGAGAACTCGATTGCTGCCTTTGAACTGGCGTGGCAACAGGGCGCAGATGCCATTGAAGGTGATTTCCTGATGACCAAGGATGGGCACATTGTCTGTTTTCATGATCGTGATACCAAGCGACTCACAGGCATCGAGCAGGTTGTCGATCAATCGACATTGGCTGAGTTGCGAGAACTGGATATTGGTCGAAAGCGCGGTGAGGTCTTCAAGGGAACGCGTATACCGACTCTAGAGGAAGTGCTCGCGACGATTCCTGCCGGAAAGAAGATCTACATCGAAATCAAGTGCGGCCACGAGATCATCCCTCCCCTACTCGATACGCTTGCGGCATCCGGTCTCAGGGCAGATCAGGTGGTGGTAATCTGTTTCAAGGAGAGCATCCTTAGGGCGCTGAAAGCCAAGGCACCAGAATACGCCGTGAGTTGGTTGTGCAGCTTCAAGAAGGAAGAATCCGGCGAGATCACCCCGACGCTAGATCATGTGCTGGCAACCCTGGAGCGCATCAAGGCCAACGGGCTCAGTTCGGACATGCGCATTCCCCAGGCGGTGGTTGAGACCGTTAGAGAGCACGGCTATGCGTGGCATGTCTGGACCGTCAACGATGTGGCGCAAGCCAAGCGCGCGCAACAACTAGGGGCCGCCTCGATAACCACCGACATACCAAACGTCATCCGGGAAGGGCTCGAAGCGCTATAAAGTGTAGAGACGAAACGCGGCAACCATCGGGCGCATCCCGGTGGAGCCGTGGTTTTTAAGGGCCGAAATGGAAGTTGTTTGTTCAATGGCAACAAAACGCTCATTTGATCACCCTCCTCCATTGTTGGCGTGCATGTAATGCGCTATAGTCCGAAGCGTTGCCCAAAATGGAGATTCCTCGACTTCGCTCGGAATGACAGACTCTGAATCGTCGAGTTTTTCAAGGAATTGTCATGCTGAGCTTGCCGAAGCATCTCGCCGAAGGCGCTCTTTCGTTCTGGGCAACACGCCTTTCCGGCATGAATGACCTAAGAAGGAGGATATAGTGAACAAGGGAGCATTGGCGCTAATGACCATTCTACTAACGACGAACAGCTTGTGGGCGAAGGCCGACAAGTACAACTACGAGCCCAAGAGCCCGCGCGTCGAGCGTTCCGCCACAGCGACCGTCTCGGGCACGGATCTGTTTGCCGGGGCGAAGGTGACCGCCGGGGGGCAATGGAGCACTCACTCACCCGACAAGGCCGTTGACGGTGACACATCAAGCGGTTCGCATTGGGCGTGCGAGGGCATGCCTTCCTGGTTATCGCTGGAATTGCCAGAGCAAACCGAACTGGGAACCATTCATCTGTGGCCGTATTGGGACAACGTCCGATACTACCAGTACCAAATTGAAGGATCACTCGACGGCACGGTGTGGACAACCCTCGTCGATATGAGCACCAATGAACAGACTGAGACCGAAGCAGGGCGCATCTTCGAGTTTGCCCCCACGAGCGTCAGGCACGTGCGCGTGACCTTCAGCAACAATTCCGCCGGCAACGAACGCGGGGGGCATATCGTCGAGCTCAAAGGCTATGCTCCGGGCACCGTCAAGATGGAGCAAGGCTGGGCCGCTCTGCCTGAGGGCCTTCATGGCGCAGTCGCGACGCTGGATCAGCGCTACACCAAATGGGATATTCCCGAATTGGATGAGTCCATTCGAGCCCTGAGACTCACAGGCTGGCGCGGTGAACGTGTCGCCGGACAGATCGTTGTATGGTCGGGGCAGCCAATGCATCAGCTACGGGCAACGGCGACGGACATTGCTGCCGTCAAACCGACGGTCAACCCTGTTCGCTTTGTCCATGGCCGTCATGGTGCGGATCGTCTGCATGCAGACATCCTCGATACCGCCCCGGAAATAGATGCCGAGGCCAGAACCGCCCGTAGCGTGTGGTACGCGGTAGATATTCCCGATGACGCCAAGCCCGGTATCCACAAGGGAAACCTTACGGTCCGTGCCTTCGGCATGGAGCCGGTGGTCGTTGACGTGGAGCTCGACGTGATCGGTATGACGCTCCCACCGGCTAGCGAGTGGAGCTATCACCTTGACTTCTGGCAGCACCCCTGGGCCATCGCACGCGGGCACAACGTCGAGATGTTCTCCGAAGAATTCTACACCGTTGCCAGACCACTCTACAGGCGCCTCGCCAATGCCGGACAGAAGTGCCTTACCATTTCGATCAACGACTGGCCGTGGAAACAGCAGACGTTCGATGCCTACCGCACGATGATCGACTGGATCAAGCACCCCGATGGAAGCTGGACATACGACTATACGAAGTTCGATGAGTACGTCGCGTTCGGGGAAGCCTGTGGTATTGTCGGCCAGATCAACTGCTACTCGATGGTGCCGTTTCGCGGTTATGATTTCCACTACCTTGACGCGGCGACCGGCGACCGGCAGAAAGTGTCAGCGAAACCGGGCACGGAAGCCTATGCTGAGCTGTGGACACCATTTCTCAAGGACTTCGCCCGGCATCTCAAGAAAACCGGCCGACTCGGAAAGACGTGTATTGCCATGGACGAGCGTCCCTTGCAGGACCTGCAGGAAGTCATCAAGCTCGTCAAGGCCGAGGCACCTGAAATGAAGATTGCTCTCGCGGCGAACCACAGCCTCGAGGAGATAGCTGACGACACCTTCGACTACTGCTTCTACATCGGCAAAGCGGGCAGTATTGACGAACACTTCACGAACCCCCGCCGTGCGAAAGGACAGAAGACCACCTTTTATGTCTGCTGCGGACCAGGACGCCCGAACACGTTTACCTTCAGTCCTCCGGCCGAGAGCGTATGGTTGGGCTGGTATGCCGCCGAACGGCGCTTTGATGGTTTCCTGCGCTGGGCCTACGCCCATTGGAACCGCAATCCGCTGGAGACCACCGATTACGGTCCCTGGCCAACGGGCGACTGCTGGTTGGTCTATCCGGGCAACCGCAGCAGCATCCGTTTTGAGCGACTCCGCGAAGGCATTCAGGATTTCGAGAAGTTGCGCATCGTCCGCGCAGCCCTCACGCAGGCTGGAGACACCGCGGCGATTGAAGCGATCGACAAGATGCTTGAGACGTTCAGCTCTGCCCCGTCACCAGCGAAGGTCATTGAAGATGTCAATGCCGCCAAAGCGCTATTGAATAGTCTCAGCCGCAAACTCACGAAGTAGCACGGGGCTCGCGAATGCGAGCCCCCCCCCTCTACCGCACGATGAAGACCGAACCCGTAATATGGTCAATCGTCAACCGGACCTCATCAAGGTCCATATCCTGGACGACGGTCGCGATGTATTCGTCATCAAACCCGCTGACGTTCACCAAGGTCGACGTATTCAGCAGACCACCCGCTGCATCCATCAGGATGATGTTCGCATCACTACCCGTGTAGGATGAACCGTCTACGTCGATCGTCAGGTTTGTAGTCGCGACCCATGAATCGTAGTCCAGCGTGCTCACGCCGTCGGCGTCCAACACGAAGGCGTACGTCCCGCTACCACTGGGCAACTGATGGAGATCGATCGTGGCCGCATTGCCGATGACACGGACCGTGCCGTAGTTGTAGATGCGCCCGTAGAGGTCGTGAACGCCGCCGCTAATCTCCAGGAGTCCACCGGGATCGATATGCAGGTTGTCACCATTGTGGATGAGGGGCGTCTTAACCAAAGAGCCGCCGGTCAGGCGCAACTCGCCGGATGCCCTGACCGTTACGCTCGTTGCCGTCAGCGTACCGCCGCTCAGATTGTATTGCGCAGAATTGCTAACGGCATCGCTGCCGACATAGAGATTTGAAACCGTCACATCGCCACCGGACTGGTTCATTAACCCGCTGTCGATGTTGCCCGTGACCAGGGCCAGCGTGCCGCTACTCATGTTGTACGTGCAGTTTGTCGTGTATATCGACAATGCACTCGCGGTGACTACCCCATTTGAGTGATTGACCGTATCGGTCGAACCACTGTTCCCGACACTGATCGGGACATTCGTGATGTTCAGGTCCGCGTTGATGTTCAGGGTTTGACTCCCCCGCACAATCAGAACATCAAAATCATACGCTGGCGTGAAAGGGCTGTTCAGACTAGCCGGTCCGCTGCCCTGAATGATAGCATTGCTGATATCCCCATTCCCCGTATCGGCAGCGTACCCGGGAAGCTGATGAACCGAGGCGTTGGTTTGCGTATGCCAGTTATCCACATTGGTGAATTCACGATCACCGCCGGCATTTGCCCAGATAACGCGTATGTCAGCGCCATCCGCCACCAAAGGCAGACAAGCCGCAACCACAACCAACCCAACCGCCCGTACGAACTCTCGTTTCATGTGCATCCCGCTATCCACCCGCAACCGCCTTTTCAACGTTCTCAGCCCCCCTGTAGGATGGGCATCCTGCCCGTCTTCTCCAGGTCGGGCAAGATGCCCAACCTACGAAATCGCATGCAACACAGATAGGGCGCACCGTACGACCTCAGCCCCCCGCCCTACTTAAACTTGAACAACGAGGGCTCGGGTGTCAGGTCGTTGATCACCAGCGTCACCTTATCAATGCCCTGATCCTGGTCAACCCGTACCAGGTACTTGGAATCAAATCCCGTAATATTCACATTGCCCTCCGGGCACAGGATATTCAAGTCGTTCGCTTCAAACAGATGAAAGCTCTGATCACCGCCCGTGTACGCCGTGCCATCAACATCTACCGTCGCATTGCCAAACTGAATCCAAGAGCCGGACGACATCCCGCTCACGCCATCCGAGTCCAAGACGAACTCGAACGCGCCGCTCTGGTCTGAAATCTGCTGGATGGCAATTGTCGCCGCATTGCCGACCACCCGGAAGGTGCCGTAATTGTAGATCCGACCGTAGAGATCATGCGTGCCGCCGCTTATTTCAACAACGCCGCCCCCGTTGATCTGGAGAGAATTGCTGCTCAGAGCGACGGGGGTCAGGTCGAGGGTTCCCCCAGTCAGCTCGAGCGTGGACGAGGCGGCAACCGTCACCCCGGTTACCGTCAATGTGCCCCCTGCGATATCCACGGTACCGGCGCTCACCGCCAGATCCTCGAGGATACTGGTACCCGTAAGCGTCAATGTACTGGCAGCCGACGTATCCTTGGTCAGCGTGTTGGCCCCGCCGGTGATGTTGCCGGACAGCGTTTGATCAGCGCTGGAGGAGTAAGTCAGAGCATTGTTCATCACAATCGCCCCCGCGTAGTTACCCGAACCGAGCACTCCCGTCCCGCTGATCTGGAGCGGGACGCCGTCGATCGTCGTGTCGCCCGTGTACGTGTTCGCACCCGTGAAGATGAACATACCGGTGGTCGGGCCACCATCCTCTATCGCGAGGTTTCCGGTGCCGCCGATGATGCTATCGATCGTGCTCGTCATGCGCGAGTTCCGGAACGTCGTGTTCCCGTTGAGCGTAAACGTGCCGTTGATCGACATCGTGTCGTCCACACTTCTGGCTGTGTTGAAGACACTTCCATCATTGAGCGTGATATTCGGACTATTGGCGATCGTCCTGTGCGACCACGTGGTAAGGGTCGTCCCCGAGTTAACGGTCACCCTGCCAGGTGCCCCCGGAAGCCCGGAGTCGCCGGTCAGCGTGACCGAGCCCTGGTTGATCACCAGATGCGAGTAGTTCGCCGCGCCGGACGGAAGGAAGTCGAAGCTGCCGGTCTTGGTCAGCGTGTAGCCGTTGCCACCGTCGGTTGTCTCGCCCGAGTGATCCATTCGAGCCGTGCCGCCGATCGTGGCATCAGCCCCCAGAGTCAATGTGCTGGCCGTGTCGGCATTGCCACCGCTGGTATAGATCGCGCCGATTCCCCCCTCGCCGGCGCCGTTTATGGTAACGGGCTCGGAAATGGCTCCCGACTGCCCCAGCTCAAGCGTTCCCCCATCCTCCACCACGGTGCCCTGCGAGGTGTTGCCAAGCGCGGTTGCGCTGGTGATTTTGAGAATGCCGTTGCTGATCGTGGTGGTGCCCAAGTAGGTGTTGTTTCCGGACATGACCAGCGTGCCGTCGCCGATCTTGGTGTAGCCGGCTCCACCACCGGCCCCCGTCGAGAGGGTTCCGCTAAGGGTCAGCGTATCGTCGGCGCCCACATCGGCCATGATCCATTTCGAGGTCATCACGCGGTTGTCCTGGTTACCGGAAAGCTCGCCGGTGTTCGTGCCGGACAGGTCCAGGCGCAACGTCCGGATGCCGCCACCCCAGTTGTAGAGATATATCGAATTGGCTACATTCAATCCGTCCGCACCCAGCGCCAACGTACCGCCCTTCGAGAACACAACCGAACCCGACCCAAGCGCGCTGCTATCGCCCACCTCGATCGTGCCACCGTCGTCGGTTGACCCGAACGTTGTTCCACCGCTGTAGGAGTTGGCGGCGGACAGCGTCAACGTACCGGAACCGAGCTTGGTGAGACTTCCGCTGCCGCCGACGGCAAGACCGAGAGTGATACTGTTGCCGAGATCGTTAATCGTACCGCCGCCCGCCAAGAGGTTAATCGCATAGGTTCCGCCATTGCCAAAGGACCGGGCTGTCTGCAGTTCCCCGCCGTTGAAATTGAGCGTACCGTTGCCGCCATAGCCGGCGAGATAAATTCTATCATTAGGAAACGCACCGGCGCTCGCCACGTTCACAATACCACCCGCGTTGATGTTGAGTACGCCGGTTCCCATGGTGCCACCAGAGGGGCCGCCGCCGATGAATGTGCGACCGCCACCAGTGCCAACGTTCAACACGCCCCCGTTGTCCACGGTCGCCGTACCGGTTCCGGTCGCCCCGTAACCGACGCCAAACACGCCGGAAGCACTGCTACCCAGGGTAACGGTAGCGTTCGACACAGTGAGTGCGCCGCCGCTCTGCGTGATGGCATTGGTGGTGCCAATGATGGAACCGCCACCGGAAACCGTAAGCAGGCCATCATTGACCGTGGTCGCGCCGGTGTAGGTGTTGGCACCGGAGAGGGTGTTCGTGCCTGTGCCGGTCTTGGTCAGTGACAGGGCGCCGGATCCGCCTGGTCCGTCGATGAGAGCGCCAGAGAACGTGGTGGTTGAGTTGTCACGGCCCATGGTCAGCGTGGCGGCTGTTGCCGAGGCAACGGCCTCGTTCTTCACCGTGCCGGCCCCGGACAGCGACGCGATCTCGCTATCGTTCGCGTTGAGAATGAGATTGCCGCTGCTGTTGACGGTGAACGCGGAATTGGTCGAAAGCGCGGTGGTCGAGTCGGCATTCAGCGTGGCGCCGACCGTGGTGGTTCCGCTGTAGGTATTGGCCCCCGAAAGGGTCAGCGCAGTGCCGTTGGTCTTCACCAGTGCGCCGCTGCCGGTAATGTTTCCGCTTATCGTCTGGAGCTGGTCGCTGCTGTGCTGGAAGATACCGTCGTTGGCGATCGTTGAGGTAAACGTGCCGCCAGCAAGCCGGGAGGATCCGCCGACATCCAACGTGCCGGCGTTGATCGTGATAGCATAACTGCCGCCGTGCGTCCCCGTAATCGACATCTTGCCTGCGCCGTTCTTGGTGATGGGGCCATTGCTCCACGTAGCGGAGAGTTCCAGATCCACATCATCCGTACCATCGGCAACGGTGAAATCCGTATTTCCGGACGTCTGGTTGTTGATGAACCCGCCGTTTGAGTGCGAGATCGTATTCTTGGAGCCACCGGTAGTTGTGAATGTGTGAGTACCGGTCTGAAACAGGTGGTTGCCTCCGTTGAAGTGGATCGTGCCGCCACCATTGCTGCCGAACGTCATGGTCTTGTTATTGAGTACCGTGCGGTTATTGCCTCCTACACTGGACTCGAACTCCAGGTAGCCGCCATCGTTGATGTAGAATTGCGAGCAGGAGAGGCCCTTTAGGTCCGCCGTGTTGGCAAACTGCAGGTTGCCGCCATTGATCGTGGTGGGACCGGTGTAACTTGTCGTGTTCGTGAGGGGTACGGTCAGGGTCCCGCTGCCACTCGCGACCAGCCCGCCGGTGCCGCTGCCCTGAATCGTCCCGGTCAAGGTCTGGTTCGCGGAGCTGCCGTACTCGAAAGTTGCCGTGTCGTTGATGGAAATGGTGCCGGCGTAGCTGCCGCTACCGAGCTGGCCGGGTCCGTCGATGAGCAGATGGCTGGTATCGCTAAGCGTCGTTGAGCCGGTAAACGTGTTGACGCCTGACAGCGCCCAGAAGTTGGCCTCCGACGACCCGTCCTGAGGCGCCGTATCTGACAACTGAAGTCGAACCGTTCCGGAGCCGTCGCTGATCACGCCCGACACCCTGTTCGTCCCGCTGTCGGCCGTGCCGGACAGATAGAGAGGATAGGTGCCGGTGCCCTGTCCGTACAGGGACCCCGACAGGTCAAGCGCACCGTCCTGCGCAACAATCCTGCTCGAAGCGGTGGAGTTCAACTTGAGCGTCCTGTTCATCGATCCCGCGGAGGTACCCGTATACCAAACCAACGGTTGCTGGCCACCGCCACCGCCCATGCTCAACTGGCTGCCGGTGCCCAACGAGCACGCAGTGCCCGAGTCGGCCACGCTGTTAAAGTTGAGCTGACCGGTGGTCAGGGCGACGTCTCCCGAAAACGTGTTGGTCCCATTCAGTGCTACATAGGCCCCGTTGTTCTGCGGGCGCGGATTGAGACCGCAATTGCCACTGATATTCCCGTTGATGATGAAATTCTCGTCGGTAGTAGCCTGCGTGCAGATCCGAATATTGTTCCCTCCGGTCTTGTCTATGTTGCTGTTGATCGTATGTGTGCCCGGGGTGGCGGTTCCGGAATTAACTTGGATCAACGACTCGTTCCCGTTCGACATGTCGATCGTGCCGCCATTCAAGGTGACCGCAGAAGAGTCCTTGCTGAAATAGAGGTTGTCGACACCCACCGTCCCGGAGACGGTGATGGCACCCGATCCCAGGCCGTTCGCGCCATAGCCGAAATAGAGGGTGTCGCCCGTCGCTGTGGTGACGCTGGCTCCCGGCGCGGACGCACCGGTCGAATCCGTACTACACTGGCTGACGGTCGGGGCCGTCCAAGTGCCTCCCGCCGTGCCAAATCCGGCCGTGGCGGCGTTGTTATCCCAGTAATAGGTCGCTGCCGCCGCTGCTGACGCCAAACCCAGCAGCAGTGCCATCGTCAATACGCATCCTCTCGTCTTCATGATACAGCTCCTTCTTAAATGCATCTCCTCTGACAGTCCGTAGATAATAGCACCAATCGCAAAAATGCGCAACTACTTTCTCTCCACAATTACTGCACAATTGTGCAATCGCCGCACCCACTTGCATCCCTGCGGCGTCCTCTTTAGTCTCTCACAAAGACTCCCAGACTCCATGAAATCCATAGGAATTTCCCCCTACCCGGCATTCGGGTATTCCTTGCCTACACCAACATTATATCAGGCATTCCCCTATCCCACCTAACGGAATTTTGGGGAAATTCGAGACGTGGATGATGCTTTGGGCTTGGTGGTAGGGCTTGCAGGGCGAACGTCAACGGCGGCCGCGCATGGGATGTTGTATTTCGGCCCGAAGGGTCGGTATCATCGTAGCCCCGGGCATCGCCCGGGCTATGTGCGA
The DNA here is from genome assembly GCA_018645275.1 of Verrucomicrobiota bacterium. Taxonomy (GTDB): domain Bacteria; phylum Verrucomicrobiota; class Kiritimatiellia; order UBA8416; family UBA8416; genus JABGOW01. The sequence continues at coordinate 5,325 of JABGOW010000574.1, read as the reverse complement.
TTGATGTCTTGTGCCCTGAATGGGCACTTCAGGAGTCTTGAGGTGCCCTTACAGGGCACAAACCATGTGTGGCTACAAACACAAGCGGAGTCTACCGTGCGGGCGATTGTGCGTCGCCTGCCCCTGACGTGGCGATGTCTGGATCAATGAACAGGTTGTTGGTCCATGCTCGGCGCCCGTTGTCATCTTCAATCTCAACATAGACGTATGGCCAGTCAGCAGGAACACGCATGTCAACCTCGGTTAGCAGAGGGCCGTCAAACGAACCGATCCGAACCCCATTCGGACCTGGACCAACGAGCCGTGCAAAACGGATGGGTGATGTCGTGATGCGCAGGTCATCACCATCCAGGGTGATGGCGTGCATCTGCGGACCACAGCTTGAGTAGAAGTTTCCGCGTTGGATGGCAGACGTAATCTCAGAAGGCGCGCACGCATCGGCATTCACCACAATCCACCCCCCATTCCAACCTGGATGCTCGGGCCTTAGATGCGCGTCGTCCACGGCAAAGGCCAATGCGTTGGGGTTGTTGCGTAAGACGGCGTCCCAGTGAACCAAACCGTTGCTCTTGCCGTTGAGCCAGTGACATACATGGTTGTAGATTTCTACGCCGTCAAACGGCCAGCGCAGACAGTCGTCCAGCGAGTTCCCGCACCAGTGGGGATGTGCAGCAATGAGGAGAGCCCCTTGCGCACGAGCGGATCGCAATGCTGCATCAAACCCATCGTCGCGAGACAGGCCTTCCAATGACCCCAAACACACCACATGGAAATAGCTTCCGGATTCGTCAGTGCCGTCGAGTTCAATCCCGTCCATCCACAGCAGCGGATAGTCGGCCGTATCGGCAGCGACATCTGACGCCACCCAATGGTCCGTTCGAAAGAGAAAATCGTAGCCGTCCGCCTTGTAGAGTTCTGCCAGTTCAGGGAAGGTCTTTCCCCCGTCGGAAGCGGTGCTGTGAAGGTGCGTATTGCCCTTGAACCACTGTCCTGATGTCGAGTAACGAAATTGTTTCATAGCGGTGGGTACCCCTGTTTCTCGTAAGCTCAGTATGATGGCGGGTCTTGCACGTGACAACAACCGCTATTGATCATTGGTTCACTGCCGGTTAGTTCTCCTCCGATGAGAATCCTCCAATTCATTGCTGCGTAGGGCTACAAAAACATGTGCCCTCTCGACCAACTTAAGCCCCAATCTCTTCGCCCGCAACCAATTTGCGATCACTTCACCCGTTTGATCAGATAGCGACAAGGTCTTGCTTCCCTATCAACCAGACCGCTACGATGCGCTGGATGTGTGGCACTGTGGCGAGGATAGCAAGTACCTGTATACTGCACGGATGAAACTATAGAGCGAGAGAAGGAAGAAGATATGTTCGGTAAGAAGACGGCTTGGTCAATTGGTTTGGGATTGGTGTTGGCTTGTAACCTGGTGGGAGCCGAGGAGACTTTGCCGCCGCTCAAGGATGGCATAGCGCCTACGACAGTGGAAGAGGCCTGGGCCGGGTTTGATCCGCGCAAAGAACCTTTGGATGTCGAGGTGCTCAAAGAGTGGGAAGAGGACGGCGTGGTGGTGAAGGTGCTGCGCTACCGCATCGGCATCTTCAAGGGCAAGAAGGCGATGATGGCGGCCGTCTATGGTTACCCGAAGGGGGCCAAGAACCTGCCCGGACTGGTGCAACTCCACGGTGGCGGCCAATCGGCGCAGAGTTCCTTTGTCGTGAAGAATGCCAAAAACGGCTACGCCACGATATCCGTCGCCTGGGCCGGGAGGATCATCTCCACCGAGTACACGGTCAGCAACAAGGAAAAGGAGATGTTCTGGACCGGCAACACGGAAGATCCGGACTACATGGTGACGACCGACTGGGGTGCGGTTGACGGCTACCATCACCACTCCCGGTTCAAAGGGCGCCATTTCGTCCAGAGCCAACCGATGGACTGCACGGTGGACGCCGTCAATTCGGCGAGGAACACCGGCTGGTACCTGGCGACGCTGGCGGCCCGGCGTGCCATAACGTTCCTGGAGCAGCAGCCGCAGGTGGACAAAGAGCGGATCGGCGTCTACGGGATGTCGATGGGCGGCAAGCTGACGGTGTTGACCGCTGGTGCGGATTCTCGCATCAAGGCAGCCGCCCCGCAGTGTGGCGGCCTCACGGACCTTTCTACGCGGGGAAGGACGCTGGCCGCGGTGGCTGACGATGAGTACCTGAAGCGCATCACCTGTCCGACCATCATCATGAGCCCAAGCAATGACTTTCATAGCCATGTGAATGACATTCCTGCAGCGGCAAGGGCCATCAAGAACAAGCACTGGCGGGTGGTGTGTTCACCAAACAGGAACCACGGTGACAGCGGCGAGTACTCGGTGGGAACGCTGCTCTGGTTCAACCAGTTCTTGAAGGGGGAATTTGCGATGGCCGCAACCCCGAAGACGGCACTCACGCTGAAGACAGTAGACCATACTCCCCGCTTCTCGGTCTCGCCGGACGCTTCACAGAAGATCGCGTCGGTGAATGTCTATTACACCCAGGATGGAGAGAGAAAAGCGGCTGACAAGTACTGGCGTCTGGCAAAGCCTATGACGAAAGGTGAGACGCTGACGTTTCAGCTTCCGCTGGTGAGCGTCGACAAGCCCCTATGGGCGTATGCCGATGTCCAATATGCCCTGGGCCGCACCGTCGAAGGGGTCGGCTACAGTGGCGAAAAGGTCAAAACCGAAACCTATCATCTGGCATCGCTGGCGGCGATGGTAAGCGCAGCGGATCTGAAGGCGGCGGGAGCTATTGCCACCATTGACGACTCCGTACTGAAAGAAGATTTTGATGCATACGAACCCGGACATGACCTGCAGACGGCATTCCCTGCCTTAACCTTCAGCGAAGGCATCTCATGTGTTACCGATCCCGGCTCCCGCAAGGGAATGTCACTAGCAATGAATGACGGGGCAGATTTCGATTACGCCTGGCAGCCCATACTCCACGTGAATACCACCATGGCTCCATTCATGGATACCGACAAATGGACATGCAGCGCCGACATCATGCTGGATGCCAAGGAACCGGTTCCCCTGACGGTGGAGTTCCGCGCCAGGGACCACAAGAAGAAGTTCACGCCGATCAGTGTCGATGCGTCGGGCGAGCTTTCAGCCCGTGGCAAGGCAGCCGTCCAGCTATGCAAGGTAGAGCCCGGCACATGGTGGTCCTTCTCGGTCACGTATGATGTCAACAACCCAGCGAACTACCAGGTGACGATAAAGGATGCAGAGGGCACCGTGATTGCAGACAAATCCATGGAGATTGATGGCGACGTAGGCGCAATCAACTGGATAGGCTTCATCTCACACGGAACCACCGAGGGCAGTCTCTATGTCGACAACGTCAGCCTGCAGCAGGAGGATTGAGCGATTACTGGGGCTGTTGATTTGGAGACCTACATGAGTCGATGGAGTGTTGAGCAGGCGCGACAATGGTATGCGAAGCAGCCGTGGTTGGTGGGGTGCAACTTTCTGCCCAGCACGGCGATCAACCAGGTGGAGATGTTTCAGGCGGAGACGTTCGATCCTGAGACCATCTCGCGTGAGCTGGGTTGGGCCCGGAACCTGGGCTTCAATACGCTACGCGTCTACCTGCATGACATCCTCTGGAAGGACGAGGCGCGTGAAGGTTTCCTGGCAAGCTTCGATGCGTTCCTGGCAATCTGCGAATCGCAGGGCATGCGCTGCATCATCGTTTTCTTCGATGATTGCCATTGGGACCATACCATTGAGCTGGGACCGCAGCATCCACGCATTACCGGTGTCCACAACAGCGGCTGGCTCAAGAGTCCGGGGCGCCCCCTTCTGCAGGCCTACCAGGACAGGACAATCTCCGACGCCGACCGGCGGCGGCTGAAAGGATACGTGCAGGGCGTGATGCAGCGCTACGGCGATGATGCGCGCATTCTCATGTGGGACATCTACAACGAGCCGAATCAACCCGCGACGAAGCAATTGTTGGAAGACGCATGGGGCTGGGCACGGGAGATTGATCCATCACAGCCCCTCACCGGCTGCCACCACGGTGCCGGACCGGACTATGCGCCCTTCCAATCGGAACAGTCGGATATCATCTCGTTCCACTGCTACCAGCACGAGCATAAACAGGTGAAGATCGACGAGCTAAAGACACTGCAGCCCGGCCGACCGATCATCTGCACTGAGTACATGGGGCGCCCGGACAGCACCTTCCAGAGCTGTCTGCCGATCCTGAAAGCAAACAACGTCGGCGCCATCAACTGGGGCCTCGTAAACGGCAAGTCGGGCACCGTCTGGCGTTGGCCATCGCAGCAACCGATCAACGAGATCGTGTCGCGCGAGCACTGGAGCCTGCCCGATATCGAGACCAGCCACGGATTCGACCAGCCGGCCCCCGGCGAGAACTACCCCGAACCGGAGTTGTGGTTCCATGACATCTTCCGCGTGGACGGTACGCCGTTTGACCTGGAGGAGGCTGAGTTTATCAAGAGACTCGTTGCCGCTGCCCCTCTCCCCGCCACTTGAACTACAGATATGGAAGCGAGCCAGAGGTCTACATGCCGTAGCAGCTCACCACGCCGTTTTTCAGGCTGATGAAGAGTTTGCCGTTGGCGGCGGACATGCCGTCGTGGACGGGCATGCTATCCAGGGGGATAGCCTTGAGTGTGCTGCCGTCCTCCGGACTCACCGCCTGGATGAACGCGCCTTGATTGCCGCGGAACGCCCCCAGGGCCTCGCCTGCGTTTTCGAACCGGAGGCGGTGATTTTCCTGCTCCTCACGTTGTGCTTTCTCAGGAAACTTCTGCGGGTCAATGGGCTGAGGACGACGACCGACGTTCGGCACACCGGCAACGAATAACGTGTCGGCGGTGGCCACCATAGACCGGACCGTCAACGGAAACTCCTGCTGCCAGATGTATTGCTTTGCCGGCTGCCGTTTCCGTTTCTTCCCCTTCTTGTCCACATAGGTAACGGCAGGGCCCATCTCCTTCTTCATTGCAAACAGGAAGTAGTCATTACTGCGATGGCCAGTACGCCCACCTTTCGGCTCCCGGCGCCCGTAACCATACACCCTATCCCCCTGCACACTCAGGATGCGTCCCGCCGGATTCGCATTGGCCGTACTCGCCCATCCCCCGTAGCCTGCCCCCAGGATGGAGGGCGCATAGGTCCAGTAGGAACGCACGAACCACTCTTCATCCAGCAGGCTGGTCGGGGAGAACAGGTGCGGGACCGTGCTGCGCGATTCGTTGCCGTCTCTGTCGAGACTGAGATGTTTTAGGAAGTAGGCATTCCCATCACTGGTAAGC
>JABGOW010000369.1:1745-15722 GCA_018645275.1 Verrucomicrobiota bacterium | reverse complement strand
GAGGCGTCTCTGCGCAGATCATGCGATCAAACCCCTACGGAAGTGAAATGCGCCCAGAGCCGCTCATTCCCATCGCCGTACGCGGTTTTGACCGCAAGACAATGATGACCCTGTGGAAATACTACTTCTCGCAGCTCAACCAGGAACTCGTCGACGAGTACAGCCGGAGCGGCAAGGGGCTCATGAACATTCCCGAAGAAATGGCACTGCTCCTGGCCGGCGACTTAAAGGATCTGGAACCTTCCATCTGGGCACCAGCGGAGATTCTGATTGAGATCGGGCAGTATTTCGCGGATGGATTTTCGGCCATTGATTTGGAGACCGCGAAGGCCCTGTATGCCCAAGGGCGCGTGGCGTTTATGATCGAGGGCAGTTACAACGGGCTTAGCTTGATCCAGAACTCACCGTTTGAAGTGGAGGCCATTCCTCTCCCTTCGGTCGACCCGACGGGCACGCCCTGGTCGCAATACCAGGATGGCGAAATCAGCGAAGGTGGACAGGTGGCGATTTGGTATGGCGTCACCCGCAAGTCGAAAGAGAAAGAGTTGGCCATCGACTTCCTGCGCTTCTGGATGAGTTATGAGATGAATCAGCTGCATGCCGGAAGCTGCGCCTGGCCCCCCATTGTGCGCGATGCCGAATTCAAGGGGCTCATGACAAAATTCAAACCCCGCACCGACGGCCTCCCGGAAATCGCGGACCTTCTCGACTACTACAAGTCTCCCGGCATGGATATGCTCGGACTGCTGGAATCCATGATTATCGAGGTCAAGCAGAAGCGCGAGAAGGGAAAGGATGTATCCGACTTGAACGCAAAGACGTTCGCCGAAGGCGTAAAGGCCATTATGCTGGAGAAGGAACTCAAGTCCATGGAGATCCTCTTGGACAACGCCCAGCGGTTTGCCTTGAACGGCGAGGCGGTTCGTGCCGGTGCCATGCTCCTGATGATGCGATCGGATATCTCGGAAGAGGAAAAAGCCCGCCAACACCGTCGCCGCATGATTCAGCTTGAGGGCACCGTTGATTTCGAGAACACGAGAAACCTGATGGACTATGTCCGAGTGGCAAAGGAGCTGAGGCAAAGCCATGGCGATTGATGTTTCCATACGACGTCTTCGGTACTACTGGAGCGTGTACCTGCTGATCGCGCTGCCACTGTTGGGTGTGCTGGTCTTCAGCTACTATCCCATTTTCAACGGACTGGTGCATATCTTCTACCGGTGGGATGGCGATACAATCGAGGAATTCGTCGGTCTGAAAAACATTCGGGACATGTTCGGCGATTCCGATATTGGATGGTCGTTCGTCGTGGTGGCCATCTTCATCGTCGCCAACGTTATCAAGATGATTCCATCCATCCTGACAGCGGTCATTATCCATCGCCTGGTCAGCGACCGCTGGCAGTACGCCTATCGCGTGCTTTTCGTCATTCCCATGATCGTTCCCATGATCGTTTGGATTCTGATCTGGAAATACTACTACGAGCCCACCAGCGGGTTCTTTAATCAGATTCTGCGTGCGATCCATGTCCTGGGCCCGACGGATAACATCCTGTGGCTGAGCGACAAGTGGCTGGTTATTCCGAGCCTGATTTTCATGGGATTCCCATGGGTCGGCGCGTTCGGGGTGCTGATCTACCTCGCCGGCTTGCAGAACATTCCGCAGTCGACCTATGAGGCGGCAAACCTGGACGGCGCCGGCCCGCTACAGACGCTCTGGTATATCGAGCTGCCGCTCATCATGACCCAGATCCGGATCACGCTTGTGCTTATGATTATTCAGACCGTCCAGAACTGGCAGTTCGTCTATCTGTTCCTGGGCGAGCAGGCCGGGCCGGATCATATCGCCGACGTCCCGGGTCTGGTGCTCTTCCGGGAATCGTTCAGCCAGGGGCGGATGGGGTACGGCTGCGCGATCGGATTTCTGCTGTTTATCGTAACGCTGGTCCTGACGTGGATTAACAACAAAGTAGCGAGGGTCGAACGATGAGCCGTGCTGCACAGAGTCGTGTCACAGAGCTCCTTAAACACTCCTTCCTGTGGATCATCGTGATCTGCGCTTTTTCCGGTCTGTACCTCATGCTGGAGATCTCACTCAAGGACAACCAGCAGTTCGCCGAGAGTCCGTGGATACCCACAGCGCCGTTTCACTGGGAAAACTACATCGTGGGCTGGAACCAGGTGGCGCCCTACATCCTGAATACGGTGTTTGTCGCCGTCACAATCGTCGTCGTGACACTGGTCCTGGCCATGTACGGAGCCTTTTTCTTTGCGCGGTTCAAGATGCCCGGCGGGAAATTCATCTTCTTCCTTTTTCTCATGCTGATGATGTACCCGGCAGTGGCCAACATGGTGCCAGCCTTCATTTTGATCAAACAGCTTGGATTGTACAACAGCTACTGGGCGCTGATCCTGCCCGGCATTATCGGAGGCCAGGCCTTCACGATCTTCGTGCTGCGAGGCTTCATCGAAGACATCCCGCAGGACTTTTTCGACGCAGCGGAAATCGACGGCTGCAGCATGTGGCGGCAGGTTTGGCAGATTGTCTTCCCGCTCAGCGGTCCGATCGTCGGCACGCTTGCCATCCTCGCGATCATCGGGCGCTGGAACGATTTCGTTGCCCCGCTGATTTACATCCGCGATCCCGCCAAACAGCTTCTGGCCGTGGGACTCCTCCATCTGGAGGGAGAGTACACTCGCAAATGGGGTGAACTTATGGCAGGCTATACGATTGCCAGTCTTCCGCTTGTGATAATGTTCTTCTTCACTATGAAACTGTTCATCCGCGGCCTTTCATCAGGCGGCGTAAAAGGGTAGGCGGACTTTTCGCCGCCGCAAAGCATGGTGAAACAACCAGGCCCCATTCTGATTGCTCTGGCAATGCCTGTCTGTGCAGCCGAGTACCATGTTGCCACAAACGGCAATGAGGCATATCGCACCGGGGCAACCTATGATCGCTCTGCCGGGGGAATCTACGTGGACGGGGCAGGGACATTCTCATTGACCGGAACATATCGCACGACTGCGATATCGGCATTGAAATCGGCTGCGAGCATGGCGGCAAAACCGTTTCGGGGGTATTGGTAAGAAACAGCTTCGTTTACAGCACTACCTTGACGGTCAAGAGTCTCTCTCGTGATGTCATGAAGCCCTCATTTCAGTTCCCTTGTCTGTGCCCGTTCTATGTTGTTCATCACATTCTTCTGCTTTCTTCATCATGTTATGTGATTCTTAGCATGCCAAAGCTGTTGGTCCTGACCCAGTTGTCGCTGTCACCGGACCAAGTGTACTGCATGGTCCTCGCGTTTCCTTCCTCGCTCAGATTGAGGCTGATGTCAAAACCGAGCATGGGCGGTTTTGTTCCCTTCAACAATGGAAATGCTCGCCAGGGCATTCTTGCCTCAAACGTGTAGCCTTGCCCGAACTCAAGATTCGCAAAGGCGAATTCAATCAGATCTCCGTTCACACAATCGGATCCCTTATCAATATGCACATATCGACTCGAAGCGTTCCGGCTATCCTGGCCCAGCGACAGTTTCACGTCACCGCGCTGGTAGACAGGATCGATCCAATTCACCTCACAGGGAAGCAACCGCAAGAACAACTCCACCGAATCCTGATTATACTGGGCGACGCCAGGATTTGTCTGAAACCAGCCACGCTTCTCTTTGCTGACAGAACCCGCCAGGACGAGCGCCTCGTCGTCCGCGGCAATCCAGACTTGCGCCGGATACCGCATCCAGTGATCCACTTCGGCGTCGCCTATTGTCACTTCTCTCAACTCGCTGAACTCGATAAGCGGTGGCGTAGTCCATTCTGTCAGTCCCCCGTCGACCGTCATGTTTTTCGGCAAAATCGGTGATGTGCTCAGAAATCGGCTGCTGAGGGAGACGGGGATTGCCTCTGCAACGCCCTTTTGGACGTCACCATCCAGCTTCAGGGCGGTATTCGCTGCCAGCTTGAGACGGGCAATTTCTGTGTTCGATTCCGGACCGACACGAATCGCTGACGGTGACCCATTAAGTGGCTTCCATTTCAGAAGCCGCGTTTCTGAATCAGGATTGGCGGCAGACAGCACAATGTCGGCACCGTCCCTGAGATCAACACGGGCTGCGACACTCAATCGGGCCTGCTCCTTCAGGGTAGACGTCTTCAGCAGGTCGCCAACATCGGCTACCGTTATTCCCTGCCAGGTAAGCCAGGTAGGCATCATGCCGACCTGAACCGGACCGGCAGATGCATCGACGGGGCGACCGGCTCCATCCCATGCCTGCGCGGGTGTCTCTGTCACTTCCAAACCAAGCGGATTTTTCTCCACCTGGTTGTCCACCCATACGGCAGCCAATACGCTCACCTCGCTTTTCCTGAAGAGGTAAGCGTAAACCCCTTCGGATAGCTCCAGAGCGGTCTCGTACTGTGCGTTGTGCAGAAGCCGAATCGCGGTGCCAACGGCGAGATAGCTGGCATTCGGTGTGCCGTCATACTCGAACAGCGGTGAAAATCCAGAGTTACGAAAACCAAAAACCGGGCAGATTCCGTCATACATGAAATAGCGATCCAGCCCCATGCGAAACGCCAGCAGAAGATTCCTCACGGTGTAGGCTGCTGCTTCCAGCGCGGTAACGCAGTGATTCTCCGAGCCCCTCTGCACATGGGAGGCATAGGTGGCCACCGTTGGCCAACCCACTTCGCTGTTCCAGAGCGCTTTGCCGGGCGCATAGCGGTTTCTCAGTTCCACCATGTTCTGCATGATGTCCTGCACACCGCCCGATTCCGGCGACTGGATGCCTACATAGGGGTGGAATGATAACACATCAAGGGAGTTCCCGCACTGCTGTGCGAGGCACTCCTCGACAAAGGAGCCTCCTTCCGTGCAGAAGTCCGTGGTGGTGCAGATGCCCAGCACGGTGGCCTCGGGGTCGGCCTCTTTGGCCGCTTCGTAGCCCCTTTTCAGCAACGGAATATAGTCGGCAGAGGTCATCTGGCCATTCGGTTCGTTGTAGATCTCCCAGGTTTTGATCTCGGATCTATAGGCAGAAACCGTCTCCTTGACGTATTGCTCCCAAACGGACAGATCGGACGGGATCGTGTCGCCCATCCACGCGCCACGGGTTTCCCTGGAGTCAAACCACGGGTCCCCGGCCTCACGATCATTGAACCCGGGCTGTAGCAGGCCCACTACCCCGAACCCGGCAGCACGCAGCTTCTGTATCTCGGCAACATGCGTTCGGATCTCATCCGGCCCCTCCGGGAAAGCCGCATACATCTTCGTTGGGTCCGGGTGTCCTCCATGCAGGCGAATCCAACGAGCACCGAAATGATGAAGCCGGGCGAGAAACGCCTTATAGTTCGAATGCAGGTTCATGAAGTGGGGAGGACGGTCGATATCCATCCATGTGTTCATCAGGTGGATGCCAAAGAAGCTATGCTCGGGATCATCTGGAATCGCGGGAAGCCCGGCAAACTCAGCCTGCGTGAGAAGCAATTCCTGGCAGGGCATCAGCCTATCGTCAGCATCGTGGAGGGCCACCACACGATACATTCCCTGACCCGCGGGAACGACGATTTCGGCTTCAAAGCTGCCGTCTCCCCGTGCGCGCCATTCGATGCTCTCCTCCAACAGCGTACGCTCAGTCGGTGCCACTTCATTCAGCGTCCAGTTCCATCCTGTCGTAGAAATCGCAGCGGAATCATGGATACGGAGGGTGGCCCGGACCGTCACCTCCTGGTTTATCGGGAAGAAGTTCCCGAAAACACCCGTTGTGAGGTCTAGCTGATACGGCCCGGGGTTGTATTCCGCGAGCGAACCCTCACACACCGTGAACGCATCAACGTAGACGTTCTTTGCTTGCTCCGGATCGGCTTGGTTTTCGAGAAGGAGGAAAAGACCGCTACTCACATCGGAGGGTGTCTGGAAGGATACGTAAACTCTCTTCCATTCCGTATCGATGGAAATCTCGAATGCCTCAACATCCTCTTCCCACACGCGCGGATTCACGCCGGTCAGAAGGACCAGCTTGCCCGGTCTGTCCGCCCGCGCCAGAATGGAGAAGGTGTAGACGGTTTCGGGTTTCACCGAGAAGGGGAATGAGTTCACACCGAATCCCGGGCGCAGAACGATGCTGCGGGTTCCGGTCCCCGGATTACTCGTTTCCCATTCGAAATCTACCAATGAAGGCGGATAACGCGGCAGCAGAAACGTCTGCCAGCCAGCCGTACTCAGTTCAAAGTCGGTACTGAGCCCCCATAACATGTTGCTTGGTTCCATCTGATATCTTCCTTTTCTTCGCGACATTCATTCCGCTATTCAAGCGCCGCCCGGGTCATTGCCAGGTAGTTCTCCACAGAGACGTACGCCGCGACGGAGTTCCCGCTGCCCAGAGCATATCCACCTTTGTCCCCGGCTCGCTCCAGCATGGCTTTGCTGAGGCGGTATACCTCATCGGGTGCGGCTCGACACAGGAAGTCCATATCGATACCACCAAGCAAGGCAATCCGTCCGCCCCAGGTGTCATAGGATTCCTCTACCGGAATCCACGGCTTCAACGTGTCGAGGATATCAGGCGGCGCATCGGGTGCATCGGGCCAGGCGTATGCATCAAAGCTCGCGTCGCCGCTGATTACGCCTCCCTCATTCAGCGATAGGGTCTCCTTCTCGTCGTGCTACCAGCCTCGAACGTCAGGACATCCAGATCCCACACGGGCAGCGTGGCATGGTCGTAGCCCGCAGCGGCGAAGGTGTTGTTCGAGTTTCGGCAACCGGCAAGGGTGGAGTCGTCCTCAATGTATGCGTCACCAAGGAGAGCCTGACTCACATGTCGGTCGATGACAAACTCAAACAGCACCGACCGCTCCGGCTTTTCACATCGTAGCACGCTCAACTAGTTCTCAAAATCCGGTGTTCGCATGACCGCCTCCTATTGCACCTTTAAGATACCAAACCGTCTCGTGTCCCGCCAGTTGTCACCCGTGCCGGACCATGTGTACTGGTGAGTTCGAGTATTGCCGTCTTCGCTCAGGTTGATACTCATGTCAAACCCGAGGAAATCCGGTTTCCCATCCTGAAAGTCCGTAAGTGCGGTCCAGGGAATCCGTATCTCGCACACAGATCCGGGCCCGACCGCCATATCGCTGAACGCGAAAGCAATTCCATTGGTTGAGACAAAGGCATCCCCTCGATCAACGCTGATGTGCTTCTGCTCGGGATGCTCACTGTCCTGAGCGAGAGAAAGCTTGATGTCGCCGTTCCGGTACGCAGGATCAAGCCAGTCAACTTCTCTCACCCGCGTGCGGAAGAACAGCTCCACGGAATCCATGTTGAATTGTCCTTTACCAAGCCGGTTCTGAGTCCATCCGCGCTTCTCTTTGCTGACCTCAACAGCCAGGTACATGGCATTGGTGTCAACGGCGCCCCGGATGCGCACAGGATGCTCCCGCAAACGATCCGAGGATATCTTCCCCGCCGTAATCTGTGTCGGATTGTCCAGTGCAAAGGCCGACGGGCCTTCCCATTCTTCTGTGACGCCATCGATCAGAAGCCCCTGGGGAACACTGCCTCCGAGAACGGCATAACGGCTGCCGATGGAGACATCCGTCGCTTGTAGAAAACCGAGCTTCAGCTCTCCCGCAAGCGTTTCTGCCCCTCCGAAGGGCCGTAGAGGTACGTAGTCGACTTCCGTGGCTTCTCCCGGCTTCGCGACGATCCTGCGCTCTTGCCCCACGCCAGGCCGCCAGACGAACTCGGCCGACGAGGCGGTCGTGTTCCGGAGTGTCAGCGCCAGGACGGGCCGATTCTCCGTATCCAGTCGGATGATCGCATATGCATCCTCAGCGTTACTCAGCGTCGCATCTTCAAGAATGGCCGCCACCTCCGGCGCGCTCGCAGCCCGCCACAGCAGGTAGACCGGCACCCGCGACACCTCCACGCCCGCAGCCGACAGGTCGCAAGCCCGGCCAATCCCGTCCCACGCGGCATCGGGTGGCGTTCCTGTCTTGAGTAGGCAAGCCCGGTCAATGACTTCGTTGTCGGTCCATACGGCCGCCATGATCGAACCGTCCGCTCGGTCAAACAGGTACGCATAGACCCCATCCCCGAGTTTGAGATCGGTCCTGAACTTGACGTCGTGCAACATTCTCACGGCAGTCCCAACCGTAAAATAGAGAGGAGACGGTGAACCATCGTACTCCAGAAGAGGGGAGAATTCCCGGTTTTGAAATGCAAAGGAGACGTGTGCGCCACCGTATGCGAAGTAGCGATGGAGTCCGGAACGCTTGGCTTCCAGGAGGTTTCGGGCCGTGTAGGCGGCCCCATCCAGCGCGGTCAGGTTCTTATCCCGTGCCCGCCGCATGTGTGTGATGTAGCACGGATAGGTCCGCCACCCGACTTCACTGTTCCAAAGCGGCTTTCCCGGAGCGTATTTGTCGCGCAGTTCCCGCATGGTGCGCATGACGTCGGCGGAATTTCCGGATTCCGGTGAACGATATCCGATGTAGGGATGGAACGTAAGTACGTCCAGGTAGTCCCCGCACTCGGCATTGAGACACTCGATTACGAAATCATCAAGCTCTGTACCAAAATCGGTTGTGGAACAGATTCCCAACACGGTGATATCTGGGTTGACCGCCTTGGCGGTCTCATAGCCGTGCTTGAGTAGCGGGATGTAGTCTTGGGGGGACATCTGTCCGTTCGGTTCGTTGTAGATCTCCCAGAAAGAGATGACGTCACGATACCCAGCGACGACGTCGCTCACATACCGATCCCAAATCTCCAGATCTTTCGGGATCTGCGTACCCATCCAGGCGCCCTGCGTCTCTTTGTGCTTGAACCACGGGCTTCGCTTCTCTTTGCTGAATCCGACTTCCAGCAGGCCGACAATCTCAAACCCCAAATCTCGTAGTGCGGTCATCTCGCCTACATAGAAACGCGGCTCGTCAAATGATCGAGGATACACTTCATACATCTTGGTGGGGTCGGGACGCCCCCCGTGCAGCCGAATCCATCGCGCGCCCATGTGATGAACCATGGCCCAACGCTCGGCCTGTGCCGTATCAAGATTCAGTTGATATGGTGCCTCATCGATGGCGTGCCAGTTGTTGTGGTAGTGAACCCCCAGGAACCCTTTTCTCGGATCATCCGGTAGTTTCGGCAACCCCTCAAAAGTTGCCTGACCAACGAGCAGTTCATGCGTGGGATCGATCAGTTCCTCATCTCCCTCCAACAGCACCACTCGATAGAGTCCCTGACCAGCAGGTATGGCAACACTCGCCCGGTAGAAGTCTCTGATTTCCGTCTCATTCCACTGGACCTTCTTTCGAAGCAGGACCCGCTCTCTGGGCGCGACATCCGTCACGGTCCAATGCCAATCCCCCGATGGGGTTTGACCGGACTGATTGATCTTCAAGGTGGCCCGCACGGTCACGTCCTGGTTCGTCATGCAAATGTTGCCCGGAAGGTCCGACGAAAGGCTCAGACTGTACCGGCCGGGGACATACTCCTTGCTCTTCCCTTCGCTCAAACACAGCGCATCCAAGTAGATATTCCGGCCCGAGCGAGGATCAGCCCTGTTCTGAATGAGGAACGTCACGCCATGACTGGAATCCGCAGGCGTCCTGAACGTGAACGATTTGCGACGCCATTCCCCCACAGCGGGAATGTCGATGCCCTCTATGAACCTGTCCCCGCTCTGACTGGATATCGTCAGTTGGCCGTCGGGCTCGCCGCGGATCAGCATGGAGAACGTGTACTCCGTGTTGCCTTTGACCGGCGCTGGCATGTTGTTAAGCCCGAATCCCGGTTTGATTATCACACTGCGCACGCCCTCGCCCGGGCGATTCGTCTCCCACTGGAATCCCATCCCGGTAGGGGGATAGTGAGGGAGAATGTAGTACTGCCATCCCGCACGCCCCACTTCGAAGTCGGTGCTGAGCCCCCAAAAGGCATTGGCGGGCGGCAAGGTATCCTTCTCATCCTCTTTCTTCCCGCTGCCGCTCTGCCGAGATGTCGGCGCGAGGACTGTGTCGATGCTGAACGCGCTTGACGCCGTTTCACCGAGGCGTAGAACCGCTTCCAATTGCACGTCCTCCACGAAGACCGTGAAGGCCGGACTCGTACACGCTAATGAGACCTCCAGCACTTCTGCCGACTCCGGGCATTCCAACTCAAAGGTCTGCTCCGTCCATTCCTCACAGGGCTGAATACGATGAACCGCTCCACGTCTGCCTTCCGGCCAGACCGCACGCTTCCAATCCCATTCGGCGTCCGGAGGAAACAACATGATCCGTAGGTACGCGTCCTGGTTTCCATGGGATTCCCCGTCCAACGGATATGATTGGGTCAACAGGCGGGCTCTCACGCGGAACTTAGCGACCGTGCCGCGCACGAAGTGTGCGCGTTGATACACTTTGGCGAAGGCCCTGCGGTCTACAGGCAGTTCGACGCAGTAAACCATGCCGCCGTTGCCCTTCGGGATCCTGGCATTATGCAATGTCCATCCGTGTAATGTTCTGCCATCTGCGCTGGAAAGGGATGGATTCTGTATGGGCACAGGAACCCACTCCTCGGCAGCACCCCCTTCGCGGACGCCTGCAAGCGCCAACAGA
Organism: Verrucomicrobiota bacterium; assembly: GCA_018645275.1. Taxonomy (GTDB): domain Bacteria; phylum Verrucomicrobiota; class Kiritimatiellia; order UBA8416; family UBA8416; genus JABGOW01. The sequence continues at coordinate 5,124 of JABGOW010000369.1, read as the reverse complement.
ACCATGATCGCTGAAACATGTAGATATGTTTTTTCGATTGTCATCCTGGTCTCACCCTTGGTCGGTTGTACCGGAATCAGACTACGGTGCCGCTCTGAACCACAGCGTAATGCTGACGTTCTTGCCGTCCTTGGGCACGTAGAACTGCTGGGCCATATGCGCATTGTGCCACACCTTGATGCAGCGGGAGCCTTCCCTGGCCACAGCTTCATCGGTAATGTAGCGTTCAGCGGTCCAGTCGCTGTTGCCCCACCATCCCTTGGGAGCGCTACGGCTTTCATCGACATCTTCGAAGCCGCCGTTGATGAGCGGCACGCCCGTAGCTGTCATACCGTCGTAAAGAACGTCGACAGGAATGACCTCTTTGGTCGTTTTGTCCTTCTTGAGCTCCCCGATCAAGCGAATCGCGTACTTACCGGACTTCTCGGCAGTGAACGATATCGTCAGTTCCTGCCACTCGCCGGTCAAATTCTTCTCGATCAGGTAGTGCTGTTCCGGGTTGTCCTGTATCCATGTGGCGGCCGACACATGCGCCCCTTCCGCCTTCACGTCCAAGAGCTTATGCTCAGTGTTTATCGCGCTGATGTCCACACGCATTTTGTCCGCCCTGGCGGTGACGGCAAAGACCGCCAACGTCAGCGCTGTTACCCATGTTTTTTTTGTCATCTCGTCATTTCTCCTTACCTTGTTGGTTGTTTGGTTAAACTCGGGTGGGCACGGAGTTGTTCATGGTGAACGCAATCAACTCATCCACGTAGGCGAACGCCAGACAGGTAACGGTATCGGCTCCCCCATAGTAAATGGCGAGACGCCCCGTGTCGGGGTCGGCCAGTGCGGCGCACGGGAAGACCACGTTGGGCACGTCACCGACGCACTCGTAGAGGGTCTGCGGCGCAAGCAGATACGGCTCAGTCCGATACAACACCTTCCAAGGCTGTTCCAGATCAAGCAACGCGGCGCCAAAGCTGTATACAAAGCCGTTACACGAGGCCAGAACGCCGTGATAAATCAACAACCACCCTTCGCTTGTTTCGATGGGGATCGGCCCCGCGCCGATCTTTGTTTCCTGCCACCCGGTCGTCGTTCCCATCATATGCCGATGCCGTCCCCAATAGCATAGATCCGGGCTCTCGCTGTAAAAGATGTCACCAAATGGTGTATGTCCCGTGTCGCTCGGGCGGCTGAGCATCGCGAAATTGCCGCCGATTTTCCTCGGGAACATCACCCCATTCCGATTGAAGGGCAGAAACGCGTTTTCGAGCTGATGGAACGTCTTGAAGTCCTGCGTCCAGGCCACGCCGATGGTAGGGCCATGATAGCCGTTACACCAGGTCACATAGTAGCGATCGTCGATCCAACACACCCGCGGATCATACCCATATTCGAACCCTGCAAGTTCCGGCTCATCCGTGGTGAACTGAATCGGATCGGGGTTGATATCCCAGCCGATCGCATCGGCGCTGAATCCCGCATGGAGCTGCTGCATCCGACGCTTGTCGTCCACCCGGAACACGCCGGCAAATCCAGCCCCGAAAGGAACCACTGCGCTGTTGAAAATACTGTTCGCACAGGGAATTGCATCTCGCGGAATGATCGGGTTTGCACTGTAGCGCCATACCACGTCAACGCATCCCTCGGGTCGATCTTCCCATGGCAACCCGTGTCCATCACCACTGCCCGACGTGTTTTTCTCGTGCTCATCTGTACTCATGCGCGCCATCTCCCCTGTAACAAAGACTAAGAACTACTTCCATTTGTTCGTATCGGACTGTACAACAGCATACATCGCCTGGCAACAAGAAAACGCATAAGAAGGCAAAATATCGCTTGCAGAAGCGCACGCCTAATTGTATAGTCCTAAATAGACAACAAGGAGAATATATGATGTCTACACTCCGCCCGGCAATTGAAGACTCGCGCGTGCCCCTGTACATTCAGATCAGGAAGAGTATTCTGCACGAGTTATCGAGCGGGCTCAATCTCGGTGACAGAATCCCCACCGAGCACGAGCTCTCTAGCCGATATGGCGTCAACCGCGGAACCGTCCGGAAGGCGGTTACCGCGATGGTGGACGACGGCTTGCTTGTGCGCGTCCAGGGAAAGGGCACGTTCCTGTCGCGATCCCCTACGGAAGAGGTAGTAGAGCCGCGCGTGTGGGACATAGCCCTCTGCGTGCCAACGGTGGCGGGCGACCTCATGTTCAACCCGTTCTATGCGCAAGTTGTGGAAGCCGTCATCGCCAGCCACGAGGAATCCGCCCACATCACCATCCACAGACTCGACGAGAGCATGGCAACCTTCACCCGAATTCGCGAGCGCATAACCGGAAAAGGAGCCGACGGAGTGCTGATCGTCGGCAATGTTTCCGATGCGGTGGTCGAGCGGTTCAAGACACTGTCGGTTCCGGTGGTTCTGGGGGATATGGCCACCAACGATGATTCCGTGGATGCTATCGTTACCGACAATATGGACGCCTCCATGCAGGCCGTTGAATACCTGATCGGCCTGGGGCATCGTCGCATCGCCACGATCGCGGGCCCTGCGGGCGACAGAAGCTGTGCTCGAAGGCTGAAGGGATACCGCACGGCACTGAGCGCAAACGGGATTCCCGTTGACGACGGACTCATTGTGCGCACCACTGCACTGAATCATGAACGCGGAAACGCCGCCATGAACGCCCTGCTGGCAAGCGGACAGGATTTCACGGCGGTACTTGCCGCCAACGATGCGGTGGCCCTGGGTGCCATAGTCTCGGCAACCGCACGCGACGTGGACATCCCTGGCGATATCAGTGTTATAGGCTTTGACGACATCCAGGGCGCGTCTGTCTCCACACCCTCGCTGACGACCATGCGCGTTGACAAGGAGCAGATGGGGATGCTGATCATTGAGCGCATGCTGTCGCGGTTATGGACGTATTACCTGGCACCGCAGCGAATCATGTTGTCGGCCAAGCTCGTGGTCCGCGACTCATGCAGAGCGATCGAGCCGTCATAAAGACGCAAGACTGAAAGAAGAAGGACAAGAGAATGCGAACGCGAACAACCTCGGGATTAGTCCACGCAGGGACACTTGCTGCTCTCGTGCTGGTTTCTGTGAAGCCTGCGGCGGCGCTCGATCACTACCTGTTCGTCAACGACGGACAGTGGACGAACCCCTCTGCCTGGTCACCATCATCCGTGCCGACCGCCGCCGACCTGGTCACAATCGGTCACACCGACTATGCGTCTCCCGGCACATGCACGGTGGATACGGCAGGCAGCGTGTGCAGCGCGGTTTACGTCGGCCATTCCGGGGAAGCCGAGGGAATGTTGAGAATTACGAGTGGCGACATCACTCCGGGAAGCGGTTTCAGCGCCATCGGGGACAGTGCGAGGGG
>JABGOW010000369.1:0-1645 GCA_018645275.1 Verrucomicrobiota bacterium | reverse complement strand
GCTCGGGGACGAGCACGCTCATCGGGCATGCCAATGGTGCAACGGGTACCGTAACGCAGACCGGCGGAATATGGGACAACAACTCACGGGATCTGGTCGTCGGCAACCAGGCCGGTAGCATCGGGACTTATCAACTGAGCGGCGGGGTGCTCACCAACTGCAGCGTTGTCTATGTGGGGAACAATGGAATCGGCACATTTGAGCTCAGCGGGAGCGGCGAGGTGAATGGCTCGACTGCGAGTACTTTCATCTCCTACGCCAACGGTTCCACGGGCACGGTGACACAGAGCGGCGGAACCTGGAACAACAACGCCCAGAGTCTAGTGATTGGGAGTCAGGCGGGCGCGGTGGGAACGTATCAACTGAGCGGTGGGGTACTGACCAACTGCGAGACGATCTACATTGGGAACAGTGGCAGCGGCACATTCGAGCTCAGCGCCAGCGGGTTGGTAACCGGCAGTCCGGCGTGGAAAAGGACGACCATCGGGGAGAGCGCGGGCAGCGCCGGTCTCTTCGTGCAGACGGGTGGAACGTTCAACAACGCCGACAATCATCGGATCGATGTCGGAAACAACGGAACCGGAACCTATCAACTTAGCGGCGGGGTTGTTACTAATCTACGTTACCTCAGCGTAGGCAGGTCAAGCGGCACGGGGACTGCCCATATCACCGGCGATGATGCATCCATTCATGTGGCGGAGTTCAGTATCCACAACGCCGCATCCAAGATGAAAGTCGCGCCGGATAGCGGCGGCATAAGCGTTGTCAACGCTTCCGGCAATATCACCCTAAACGGCACGCTGGAAGTTGACCTCGCAAACAGGACAAACACAGCCGACCTGGTGCTGATCGACTATGGCGGCACAAGGACCGGCCAGTTCGCCGCAACCAACATCCTCACCCAATTCTGGAGTGCAGACATCGAGTACGACGATGTCGGGAAGCAGGTCAAGCTTATCAACATCAGCCCGCCGGGAGGCAGCATCTACAGGTTCCGATAGACCACCGTGATCGGGCCGACCACAGTACCTTTCCCCCGCACCGAGCGCTCTGCGGCGGCGTTCTCATAGGTTGTAGATACTTATTGGAGGTCTGCCCGAGGGGCCGTACATCCCCGCACGAAGGGGCGATTTCACGACATGGCGCAGGCTGCTTCCTTGAAGTTCTATGCACGCCGCATTGCGGCATGAACGGACGACCCCAGTTCGCGAAAGCCTGCGCAGCTCGAACGGTCGCCGGACGCGGCTCAAGAAAGGTGGTAGCCTGCGACCGCTAGAGCGTCTGGCGAGGCTCTTCAGGGAACCACGGGTGAGATTGGAGATAACGGTTAGACCTCGGAGACCAGCTGCGACTTGGGGATGCGGCGGCTGAAATCGCGCGCGCAATAAAGGGGTACGGGGTACCCCCGTTCCTTTGTCGTAGTCGACAACGGTGCAGTTGAAACGCCTGGGCTATAGGGGGCAGAGATGCGTGAGCATACCGAACGGGGTTCCTCGTGGGGGAGAGGAACGGGGTGTCTTCGGCGGAGCGACGATCTCGGTGACGGTTCGGGTCGCTGGCGACAGACAGCTCCCCGAATCGGTGCAGAGGCGACACTCGGCCGATCTTCGGGGAGCATTTCTGAAGTGGTCTTCCGTGAAACGGC
>JABGOW010000320.1 GCA_018645275.1 Verrucomicrobiota bacterium | reverse complement strand
GTTGATGCTCGCGTTGCAGTCCCATTTGACGAAGCGTATGCGGGGGTATTTGGCAAGCACTTGGTGCACGGCCTGAAACATGTGTTCCTGAACGTCCGGGTTCGCCACATCAAGCACAACCTGCCCTCGCTCCAGCTCCAGATCACGCCCCGGATTGCGCAATATCCAGTCCGGGTGTGCCGCGAATAGCTTGCTCTCAGGGTTGACCATTTCCGGCTCGAACCAGATGCCAAACGCTATCCCGAGCTGATTCGCCGCTGGCATGATATTGTCGAGCTCCTGCGGAAATCGCTCCTGGTTGAACTCCCAATCGCCAAGTCCCGCATGGTCCCCCGTACGCGCCGCATGGCCATTGCCGAACCAGCCGTCATCGAGTACGTAGAGTTCAATTCCAATCTCGGCACTGTCTTTCATCATTTGGAGCACCGAGGCTTCGTCCACGTTGAAAGAGCAGCCTTCCCACGAGTTGTTGTCCACCAGGCGCAGTCTGTCGCCGCCAGGCAGCAGATGTTGGCGACACCAGTCATGCAGCCGCCGACTGGCGGGTCCCTTGCCCTTGGCGCTGAACGTAAACGTCATCCGAGGTGAACAGATGCTCTCGCCCGCCTGCACGACTGGGGGAAGCGGCTGGTCTACCCCCATCGAGGCCTCGAGGATTTCCTTGTTGTTCAGATCAAAGGAAAACCGGGCACTGCCGATCCACTCCAGAGAGGCAATCATGCAGGGAACGCTATCTTCAGCAGGTTCCTCGCCGAACCCGAGGATAAAGGCGGGGATGGGGCCGGACTTATGGCGGTTTCCATCACGGCTTTCGAGAAGTCGAATACCCCGGTTCAGCTTCTCGCGAATGGAGACGCCAGCCGTATTGTACTCATCGCTTTCAAACCACTCCAGATAGATGCCGTCCTCGGCATTGGCTCGGAAGTTCATTGAGTCCAGTCGCGGGACTCGCAGTGGATCAGCAGAACCATTCTTCAACACGACCCACTGCTCAAAGACGTCCAACTCCTTGTAGACCTGGATATGCAGTTCCACCTCAAGCGGAAGTAGGGCGTCCTGCATGGTGATCGTCAGGCACTCAATGCTGCTGGCCACTTGTTTCAGCGCGTGTGATGCATAGCGTAGCTCAAGGCCGGTGCTGCCATCAGGGGTAACAATGCTGAGCGGGCCCAGGCACTTCGGCCCCTTCCCGGGGCGATAGGGGATTGAAGGGAAGACAGGGCCTTCCAACGGCGACACCCATCGCCCATTGTCCGACGTCAGGCTCTGCAATATGAGTTCTCTATCCTCGCCGATGCGATAGATGATCTCTGTCTCAGCTGAGGCGATTCTGATGGTTTCAGGAAGAGCCATGGCTCTAGCGTTCCTCGCTGCAGGTCAGACGCGCTACACTAGTCAGAAACAACAGCGAACCCAAAATGTAGTGCGGCTTACCCGAAGGGAAGCCGCTTTCTGTATGGGATGCCAATACTACGTCGTCTCTGCTCGTGATTCGGTTCTGGGATCCTCAATTGCTTCAGTTCAGTTCGATTTCGCGAATGCTGGGCCAGAGTGCTTCCGGCACCCCGGTAACGGTTACGCGCACCTGCTCCACCATTCCGGCGTCCTTCAATACGTCGACACTCGTTTTGGCCGTTCGGGTATTCTTTGTCTGATCGACCAGAAGTTTCCATTGTTTGCCGTCGACTGACCCCTCAATTCTGTATTGATACGCACCTTCACTCTCCCACGTGATTGTCGCGCTTTTGGCATGTAGAGGCTCATCCAATCTGAACATAATCCATGAGGGGACAATGAATCCACGCGCACACCAGCGAGTGGCCGGATTTCCATCAATAGCATGTTCCGGCACGTTGCCGACTTCCTGCGATGAAGCACAGACTCGGACGTGTGGTGCTGGTGGAGGCTCAATCTTGAAATGCTGCGGTTGGATCGAGAGCTTCCTTCGGATGCTCTCTTTTCCGTCGATCGGAACCATGCGGAAATGATAACGCATATCCTGATTCGCAAGCAGATATGGCCTCATCGGCGTTGCACCCCAACTATTGTTTCCGCCCACCCCCATCTGAAGATGGTCAATATTCAGGTGGATGGATTTGGAACGCTCCATCTGGAAGGCATACTTAGCATCGTTAATGACGTTTTGTTCATAGTGTTTGGCGCCGAAGTTGAGCGTGGGAGCTCCGACAAACAGCAAGCCAATGCCTTTTTCGTCCGTTAATGCCGTCCAGCGTACGTCGCTGCGGTTGCCATTCTCCTGCGGCTCAGAGTAGTCGACCCACATCTGGTCGACGGTGGTCTCGTAGATGCCGATCCGCTCGAACTCACGGTCTGAATATGTCGGAAGCGGGCCTCGGCCGTAATAGGTCACATTCTCGAACTGTTTCGGCAATAGCAGCTCCAGTCCGAAACGCATCGGAGCCTTAACGCCTGCTCCGGTTTGATAAGCGGCCGCCACTTCCAGTTCGCCACTACCATAGACGGTATAGGCAAGCTGGTAGGCACCGTTCACGTCCGGAAGCGTTGCATTGAAGGTTACGCGTGCTGCACCATCCAACTCAACCACTCGGCACTCCATCACCTTCCAGTGTTTGCCCGCATCTTTCCATTTTTCGTCCGTTACTCTTTTGAACGAAGGGCGGTCATTGTCGGTCAACGCACGCCAGAAATCGGGCCGGAACCCGCGTTTAATCAGGCTCTTTCCCTTAAATATAAAGGACTTCAGGTTGCCGTCCGCTTTGCTGAACTTCACCGCAAAATTAGCACCCCGGACTGTGACCGTTGAGTCGGTTTGTTCCAACTGCAACTCCGGCTGAGTGACCTGAACCGGGACAGGCATTGCTGGCTTGATTTTAAACTGCTCCCATGCGACCTCATGCCCCTCGGGCACCAGTGGGAATACGCCATGTTTGGCCCTGAAGGACAACGAGAGCAGCAACTCATCGGCCGCAAATTCAGTCGCAACGTTCGGAATCGTAATTGTAACCCCGTGCTCGCTACGCGCCGGAATATCCAGCTCGGTGATTGTGCCCGTGGCAATCACGTTGCCATTGGCCAGCAACTGCCAGCTTGCGTCCACCACGTCCTCAAGGTTGCTGAAATCAAACCAGTTGCGAATCTTGAATTCACCGGCACTGACATCCACTGCGGTGACGTGGATGTTGCGATAGATGTACTTGATGGCGTTCAGACCGGGGTGTGGTGTACGGTCAGCCGCAACCAGTCCGTTCATACAGAAATTGTCATCATTATAGATCTTCTTGGCGTTTTCCCACCATCCGCCATAAGCGAAGAAGGTTTCCTCTACCGGTCCTTTGCCGATGTTCTGTTTGAACGGCTCGGGCACGGGTTGCGTGATTCCCTGATCTGCCCAGTCCCATACATAACCACCCATGTGCTTGTCGCTGGCATAGATGTGATCCCAGTACTCTTTCAGATTTCCGTTGGAATTTCCCATTGCATGGGTGTATTCGCACAGCACCGCGGGCCTACCCTCGCTACCGTTCCATCCAGGCCCGGCATACATACGTGACTCCATGTCCGCATTAGCATTGCTATATTCACAATGCACCGGTCGATCCGGATGATTCTCGTTCAGCCATGCATACATGGCCTGAGGTCCTACTCCGCCACCGCATTCGTTTCCTAGCGACCAGATAATGATGGAGGTGTAGTTCTTGTCGCGCTCGACCATCCGTTTGACCCGGTTCATCTGAGTGGGGACCCACGCTTGCTGTCCCGAAAGCCCACGACAACCATGATTTTCCAGATTGGTTTCATCCATGACATAGATGCCGTACTGATCGCATAGTTCATAAAAGCGGGATGCATTAGGGTAGTGGCAGGTTCGAACGGCATTGATGTTGTTGAGCTTGAAGAGGCTGATGTCTTCAATCATCCCTTCTTCTGAGACCACGTGCCCCGTGTTTGGCTCGTGTTCATGGCGGTTGACCCCCTTGAGTTTCACAGGGACCCCGTTGACCAGGAAGATACCATTCTTGATTTCTACCTCGCGGAACCCAACCGCCCACGGGATCACCTCAACAACTTTATCTTGTGCATCTTTGTGGGTCAGAACCAGTTGATACAGATAGGGGGATTCCGCCGTCCACTGGTGAGGCTGGCTGATCGGAAGCGACAGACTGGTTTCAGGGTAGGGGAGCGTCTTGCGAGTGACTACCTTGCCCGCTGCATCCAAGAGCTTGATCTCAGAATGACTCCCATTTGCGGATCCTGAATATTCGACATCTACGCTCAAAACAGCATCGCGATAAGCGTCATCTAGTTCTGTCTTAACCCGAAAATCACGGATGGAGACGCCGTCACGCGACCACAGATAGACATCACGAAAGATTCCCGCCAGGCGCCAGAAATCCTGATCCTCAAAATAGGATCCGTTGCACCAGCGATAGACCTCCACCGCCATCGCGTTCTTGCCGTCTCTAAGAAAGCTGCTGATATCGAATTGGGCTGGCGTGCGGCTGCCTTCGCTGTAACCGACCTTTTTGCCGTTTATCCAGAGGTAGAATGCCGAGTTGACTCCATCAAAAGTAATCAGCGTCTTGCGCCCGTCCCAATCCGCGGGCACGGTGAAAGTGGTGCGATAGCTGCCGACCGGGTTGTATTCACGCGGAGCATGAGGCGGCGTCGTGGGGTGGGGATACTTAACATTGGTGTAGATGGGGGTGCCGTATCCGTGCATCTGCCAGTTGGAGGGCACTGGGATGGTTGACCACCCCGAATCATCGAAGCCGGTCTCATGAAAGCGTTTGGGCCGGGCCTCTGGGTTCTTCGACCACTGAAACTTCCAGTCACCGTTGAGCAGTTTGAACCACGGCGATTGCGTACGGTCCCCTTGCAGTGCCGCCCGCTCAGAGGGGTAGGTCATCATGGCTGCGTGCGGGGCTTCGGTATTGACCTGCAAAACCTTTAGGTCATCCCACTCCTCTGTTGCAGCGGCCCATAGGGCCGAACCCAATAGCAGTGATATACATCCAATTTTGTTCATATTCATATCCTTCTATGTTTCATGCGTTGTAAGTGTAAAAATGCCCTGAATCTATGCTGTCGACAGCGTGGGCATTCACAACCGGCCGCAGCGATCACCAACCCCGTATGCCTACTAGTCTCTCACATGGAAAGGGCACTCGCCATATACATACGTCACTCGTTCATGTACTTAGGTTGCAGGGAGACCTCCCGCTATCTGCCGGCGAAGCGTCCGGATGCCTACAGCTACCCTGTGGGAACAATTGCATCATGCTTACTTAGCATGTCCCGGATCGCTTTCAATGGCACGTTGAGTGGTGTTGATTCCGTTTGCACGGCCAGCGCGGCGGTTGCGCCTGCGGCCTGTCCCATCGCCATGCAGGATGCCTGCACGCGCAGGCCTGAGTTGGCAAGGCGATCACTGGAGACGCAGCGGCCGGCTACCATGATATCGCGACTGCCTGTGGGGACCAGGGCGCTCAGCGGAATCGTCGGGACCGTGCCACGGGACAGTGGCTTGGGTCTCACCCCGTTCTTTGTGTGCAAGTCCACCGGATAGAAGGCGTAGCAGAGGGCGTCGTCAAACACGCGCCCCGAGGTGTAGTCATCGACCGTTATCACGGTTTCGCCCTGAATGCGGTAACTCTCACGGAAGCTGGCCTCTGGCTGCATATGCATCAACCGCTTTCCTGACGTGCGGATTTTCGCCAGAAGGTCTTTGCGGCCCTTCAGGTTTGCCTTCGTTACCGTGCGGGAGTTGGTCGAGTCGGCCCCGTGAATGTAGATGGCGTCGATGCCTCCGGTTCGTCCGGTTTTGTAGGGCTTGCCCAAGCTGAACAGCATGGATCCCGGTTGGGTCTCCTCTTCGCGAAGCCGCGGCAAGTTCAGCATGCCGACCACCTCGGCCCCACCGGTGCAGTCGATGATCTGCTTGCACAAGACCCGCCGCCGGGTTCCGAATCCGCCGCAATCGACCTGCCACCCATTAGCGGTTCTCGTGATGCTGTCAGGGGATTCGTAATAGGCTAGTTGAACGCCAGCCTGCTCGCACTTCTCCTCTGCAAGCAACGGGTATAGAAATTGGTTAACCTTAACCTGATTCATCCAGTGCGCCTGGGGCACTTTCGAGAAGTCAGGCAACGTTCCGCCGTCCAGCTCCACACTTTCCTTTACCAGTTCCCAGCCAATGCCTGCGATGATCTGTTTGCCCCAGGCATCGAATAGGCCGGGAAAGGCCACGCCGCCCGTCGTCGTGGTGCCTCCGAGCTTGCTGCCCCGCTCAATGAGTAGCGTCTTGGCACCCGCACGGGCGGACTGAATTGCCGCGATGGTTCCCGCTGTGCCGCCTCCGACGACCAGTACATCTGTTTCTGATCTGGCGCTGTCATCTGTATCGCCCGTGGCTCTGGGCAGAACGGCGGCCCCGGCTGCATGCGCAACGGTAGATGAACCGGCAAGGGCAAGCCCCGCACTGGTATAGTGCATGAACTGTCTTCTTCCTATGTGATTATCTTTCATTCTGTTGTCCTCTACACTTAAGCGAGACTTCCCTAACTGCCTAAAACAGCACATGCCCTGAAAGGGCTAAATATACCAGCCCAGGGCAACGCCCTGGGACACGAAAGAATAACGAATGAGCCCTGAAAGGGCGAGATATAGGATGGTTGTTCATGCATGGTGACATATCCCGCCCCTTCAGGGCTAAACCTACTTTGCATCTGCAACCCAGGGCGTTGCCCTGGGCTGGTATATCCCGCCCCTCCGGGGCTTCTCGGGCAGGTTTCTAACGAGACGTCATATAAAGCCTTATCGTCAATCGTTCTCCCTAGTCGTCGCCGTCGTCGTCCACCGTTCTTGACGCTTCTACACCGTCTCCTGCTGAAGTGCATTCGGCTTTGTGGGGATTCCCAGTTCCATCTGCTTCTTGAGCTCGTCCAGATGTTGTGCGTAGACGCCGCGTGGGAAGGTGTTGTGCTGGCAGCAGACCGTCGCGGCGCATCCCACAACTTCGCCCATCATGCCGGTTGTCACTTGCACGCGAACCGTGCCGAGGGCGATATGGGTCACACTCACACAGCGGCCCGCCATGAAGAGATTCTCGATGTTGCGCGAATAGAGGGTGCGGTATGGGACATGATACGGCGCGATGTGATCCTGTGTGCAGTGGCTGAGCCACTCCCAGCCGGGGAAATGCCGTGTGGCCCCCCGTTGAGGGTAGTGGAGATCAATTGACCATGTGGTCGTGTAGCTGGCATCGGGGTAGGGGACCTGCTCAACGATGTCATTTTCGTTGAGGACCACATCGCCCAGCAGCCGGCGAGATTCCCGCTTGCCGCCGATGTGCCGGACACGACTGAGCTGGTGATTGGGGTGTAGTTTCAAGTTGTTCTTGAGATACGACCAGTTCCCGAACATGGTCCGTAGGGCATTGTCTCGAACGACCTCGGCTTCTGTGGCGTTGTCGATCCTGAAACCGGTTTCCCACCACCAGTGCGCCTTTGTGCCCTTTACATGGCACTTGTCGTAGCCCTGTCCGACCCAGGGAATCTCGACGAGGGCAGGGAAATCGACTAGCTTGTCTTCTTCTGACGTTTCCCACAGCACCGACATTCCCATGTGCAGATCGTCAGCTTTCTGCGGGGCGGTCGGCTCATCAGCAAAATCGCGTGCTTCACGGCCTTCCACGTAGTCGGCCCCTGCCAGGTGGCCGACCGATCCGTCTCCGGTGCAATCCGCGAACAGCTTGCTGCGAAAGAGAGTTTCCTCGCCCGTCTCGATGCTTTTGGCGCGGACCGCGGCGATGCGTGAGCCTTCCATCTCTACGCCGGTTGCATGGGTATTGAGGTAGAGCGAGATGTTCTTCTCCTCGCGCACAATCTTCAGCCTGAGGTCGGCTACTTCAGGCTCGGTGCCTCTAACCGGAAGGTAACTGGTGCCGGTCTTTCCTCTTCCCCAGGGCGGTTCGATAAGGCGTTCCTTCTCACCCTCCTTTGGGACTATGTTTCCGGAGAGCTCACGCGTGATATTGCCGATCTTCCGGTACAGGTTCTTGTCCGGTTCACCTGCAAGGCCAACCCCAATCTCAGGACTGTTGGCACCACCAAGAATGGGGCGGTTACTCAGAAGGGCCACCTTTAGCCCCAGGCGCGCGGCGGAGAGTGCCGCGCTGCAGCCGGCCACCCCGGCGCCGACAACCACAAGATCGAAGGGCCCTGCTTCTGTCTGCGGTAAGCTCAGCATCTTGCGTCGAAATGTATTAAGCGTTTTCGAATCGTTAGGTGGCACGGCGCCCTTTTCCTGGGTGAAGTAGAAGGCATCGACACGACCGTTGAACCCGGTGAGATCATGCAGTTCGAGCGCAGTCTTACCGGCTGGTAGGTCTGCTGCACCGGCATACTGCCAATGCCACTCGTTGCCTCGGGTACCCAGCGTTTCGGCCAGAGGTGTGCCATTCACGATCAGTTTGAATGCTCCCGGGCCCTCGCCGTCATACCAGGTCGAGGTCCAGTTGTGCGTGCGTGCGTAGACGTGGTAGGCCCCCGGTGAAACGATGGTGATCGAGCGTTTTGCATTCGCTACTGGCAGCCCCAAGCCGTGGGCCATCAGGTAGGGCGCACCCATCTTGTCCATGGCCTGCTGGTCGAGAACCCAGCCGCCCCGCTCTTTGAAGCTCTCTGCCTCAACGAGCAGAGACGACGTTGCCGACGTCCCCGCCCACGTGTAGCAATCGGCCGCCACAAGGCCTGCTCCCGCCGTCTTTAGAAAATCCCGTCGATTCATCATGTCTCTCTTCCGTAGGATGGGCATCTTGCCCGTCCGTCAGACGCCAAAGCGCCATCTTTCAATTCCAGAGCTGGAGCGCGGCGGGCCTCCGCCGCAGGCGCGTCGTCAAGTTCCTCTGTCGTCGTTATCTCAATAGTTGCAGGTGCGATGCCGGGCGACAATACCTCAATCACCGTCTTTCCGGCCTCATAGCTACGAAACTCTATGGCCTGACGTCCCAGATTGCTCGTGCGAGTATCCCAGACCTTGCCGGTCGGTAACTGCCCCGGTCCGTAGGTGATGGCGAAGGTCACCGGTATGTCGTTGGCGATTCGTTTTCCGTTCTCATCCAGCAGGGCGGCAATCAACTGGGCGTCATCTGTGCCGTCGTTCTTCACCACCAGCTTGTCCGCGCTCAACGTCAACCGGGCGGCTGTGCCTTCCGCGGGCGGTTCGGGGACAGGGATGCCGGTTGCCTGCTGTCGCATAAGGTAGTACTTCTCTCGCGGCAGGCGATGATAATCAAGGACACCAAAAAAGCCGAAGCTGGTTTGCTCTTCAATCGGGGCATCCGGCGGATGGCCACAGTGGGTGCCATAATCAATCCCGGACCAGCAGATGGCTCCGGCACGCCAGGGCTCACGGTCAGGCTCAGCGGTGAAGTGAAACTCCGTCGTCACTATCGGTCGATCCCCGACCTTCTCCTTGGGGCCGCTGCCGTTGAAACCGTCGATATCAGCCAGGCCTTCAATCCCCTGTCCCATGCCGGTGGGGCGGGTTGGATCGAGCGTGTGGGCCAACGCATTCAGTTCCATGAACAGTCGCCTCGCTTCCGACAGGAGTGGTTCCTCCATCTGCATGGTCGTTTCGTTTCCGAGGCTCCAGACGATGATGCTGGGATGGTTGCGGTGCTCCTTGATCATGTCGCGGAAGTTTGATCTGAGAGTCTCGTCGAATTCGGGGCGTGGTTCAGGGATAGCCGGGTAGGCCTCGGCCATGTAGGAGCCCTCCTCGCCGCCCTTGAAACCGCCACGCCCCCAGAAGTGGAGCTCATCCCAGACCAGAAGCCCTAATTCGTCACAGGCCCGGTAGAACGCGCGAGGGTGGGGGTTGTGGCAGGCGCGGATGCAGTTGGCGCCCGCCGCTTTCATGAGCTTCATGTCGCGATACATGCCGGCATCTGTACCGGCGAAGCCCCAGCCTGCCCGGTCTTCGTGGACATTGAAGCCCCAGAGGTAGAGGTGCTCACCGTTCAGGAAGAACCCGTTGTCATCCGTGAACTCAAACCAGCGGATTCCCAGTGGTTCGTGTCGCTCATCGAGCAGGCCCTTATCGTTCGATAGACGGGTGTGGACAGTGTAAAGGGTGGGGGTGTCGGGCGACCACAAGTTCGGATTCGCGATCTCCGGAAGCTCCTGTGTGACCGGCACCACCTCTCCGGCGGGCAGCGAGACTGGCCGTTCGGATTGCGTTACGACTTGGCCATTCTTGTCGAGAACCTCAACCAGTATGGTGCAGTCCGAATCCGCCGTTGCCTCATTCTTGATGTCTGTCTGAACACGGATCGACGCGTGCTTTTCGCTCACCTCTGGGGTGCTGATGAACTGCCCGCACCAGTCGATGTGCTGATCGCTTGTGATGATGAAACGAACGTTGCGGTTGAGGCCATTCGGGAAGATGCTGTCGCCTGCACGTGGGGCGATCGTGGCATCCCATCCGTTGCGGACCCGCACGGCCAGGACATTACTGCCGCCGCAGTTGAGCGCCGAAGTCATGTCATAGCAGAATCCGGTATAGCCTCCCTTGTGCTCGCCGAGGAGTTGGCCGTTAAGAGTGACCCATGCATGCTGAAATGCTCCCTCGAATTCAACAAAGACCCGCCGGGATATCCAGTCTGCCTGTGCATCAAACGTCTTGCGGTACCAAGCGTCCCCCTCATAGACCTCAAGCTCCATCCAGTAGGGCGTGCTGGCGGAGTGGGGGATGCCCACCGTTTCCCAGTCAGAATCATCGAAGCTGACGGATTCCGCCTCAGCGTGGTGGCCTTTGAAGAATCGCCAGCCCCGGTTGATTGTGTGAGTCATCTTTGTTGTTCTCGAGTCCGTCTAAGAAAGAGGCCGGGAAGATTTCCCGGCCTACTTCCTGTTCTCGTTCTTCCGTAGGACGGGAACCCTTCCCGTCCCTCCGCATAGGGCTGCGCCACATGCCGATAGCAGCCACAGTCTGCACTGCTTCAGCGAATTGAAATCACGGTGCCTGAGGGCAGGAGTGCCCTGATGCTCACCTCGTCAATCGAGAGATCGGGCGAGTAGCTGTGTTTCTGGAAACCTACTGCAATGTAATCATAATCAGATAGTTTGCTCAGCCCGGATCCGAGGCCCCCCAGCTTGAGGGTGGTGCTATAGCTCAGCCCTGCTCCGGTGTCGCTGGGAATCTGGACGGCAGCAGTGGCGGGAGTGGAGTTGTATCCTGTGGCACCATCCTTCAGGTTGTACTGGACAAGGTTGCCTCCTCCAGCATACCACATGCCCGCCGTTCCCCAGGGATTCATGATCTCCGTGGTGGAACTGGAACTGACGTCCTTCAGCCCCCACATGTGCATAGCCACGGCGGTGGAGCCATTTGCGACAGCGTAGCCCAAGTCGATTTCGAGTGCGTTCTCAGTTGTGATCCCTGCCGGGACAGGGAAGCATATCCCCACACCTTTTGTTGTATTCGTGTTCTCAAGCGTACCCGATGTCCAGCTCCAATCACTACTTCCCGCCCATTGTGAATTGCGCTTAATGGTGTTGTTGGCCAGTCCATTCGTCCTGAAGTCATCGTAGAGAATTGTTCCGGGCTCGAGAAGTGTCAGAGTGAGATTGCCTTTGCTCCCCGTGACTTGCGTGACTGTGCTTGACCACGATGCACTGGGTGGGATGACTGAAATAGTGCCGGTCAACGGGTTGATCAGTCCATTGGCGGTGTCAGACGTCTGTATCAGCGTGAAATTCTTGCTGGATCCGGTATACGCCGATGCGTCAACGGTTACACCCTGAGCGCCACCAGCCATCCATGAGTTGTAGTCCAGCGAACTCACTCCAACCGCATCGAACACGAAGTCGAAAGTTCCATTAAACCCAGGCATCTGGAACATGTTGATTGTGGCGTCGCTGCCTGTTACCCGCATGATGCCGCTGGAGAACATCATTTGCCTTCCGCCAATACTGTGCGTGCCATCACTGATGTTGAGTACGGCACCGGACGCGACTGTGATTGGTGAATCGTTCCCGGTTGAACTAATGTACGACAGGGCGCCCGTCGTCAGGTTGAGAGTAGCCGTATCGTTGATGTCTATGGGGGCCGTACTGTTGAAGTGCAAAGGCGACACCCGGTCATAGTTGACCACAGCGGTGCCCCCGATGACTACGAAGTCATCTGGGCCCGGCTCAGTGTTATCTGACCAGTTATCGTCATTGATCCAGCTACTGTCTCCGCCGCCGCCATCCCATGTACGGGTTGCCGCCTGCACCGTCAGCAGCGGAATGAACAATCCGACCGCAATCGCGGCCCAGAGCATTGTGATGCCTCTATCTCTCTTCTTCATCTTGACTCCTCCTTGGTTCAACAACCTCAATCCGCCATCAGGATATCCGCGACGAGACTGTCATCTGTTTTGATTCCTACCCCAATTGACTATAATTCTAGCAGAAGTATCTCTCGGAAGTGAATACACGCATGTCATGTTATAATTCACGGATGTATAGTACGTTGCAGCGAGGCTTCGCCGCCGTTTGTGCTATCTGGATTACTGTTGCCTCTTCGCCTAGTGGATGAAGCAGGTCCAAGTAGCAGAGATATACCCTTTACAATTAACATATTCTCCCATATAGAAAGGTGTATTGATAGAGGACTGATGTTGTGATTATAGCACTGGTGTCGTATGGGTAGAACGATAAGACGTACAGCGCTGAGGGTGAATCAGGTGCCGACACCTGACGTTCCACTTGGCGCGCATGGCGTTGGGCACTATACGCTTCCCGAGGGGTTCCATGAGACTCCCATGACCAAGCCCTTTGCCGAGGTGTTCTGGGGCATCAAGGGACGAGGGCGCTTCGTGATCGACGGCGTCGATATGGTCCTGCCACCCGATCACATCGCGGTGTATCTGCCGGGAATGGTTCACGAGTTTAGCGCGATCGACGATGCTTGGGAGATGTGGTGGTGGACCCTGGATGGCCCACTTGCTTCCGGCGTTTTATCCGGTATGGGGTTATCCCCGGGCGTGTTTGAAGCGGGGCCCGCCCCTGTGAAGCTGTTCGAAGCGCTCTGGAAGGCTATTCACGATCCTTCGGCTAAAGGCGAGCGACGTTCATCGGCGATTGTCTATGAGCTGTTGACGCTCACGCACGGTCTTGGCTCCGCCGGTCAAGACGATGCGCTGGTGAATGAGGTGTTGGGCCATCTGGAGATTGCGTGGGCGAACCGTGAACTCTCCGTCAACTATCTTGCTCGCAGGTTCGGTGTACACCGATCAACACTTGCCAGGCGATTTCAGGATGCCCTTGGGACGTCACCGGTTGACTACATCATTGGCATCCGGGTCCAAAACGCGATGTCACTGCTGCGCCAGACCACCCGTTCGGTGACCGAGATCGCCAACCAGTGCGGTTTCAAGGACCCGAACTACTTCGCGCGCCTCTTCAGAAAGCGAACCGGATTCGCCCCACTCGCGTTTCGAAGACAGGAATTCTGAGGGGGGTAGGGGGGCAGTTCTCGGCAAAGGTCACGAAGTAGTTCGAGGCTATCCGAAAAGCCCCAACGGGGCGAGATATACTAGCCCAGGGCAACGCCCTGGGGACGAACAGGAAACATACTTAGCCCTGAAAGGGCGGGATATATGGTCGTGCCATCAGCAACTTCGCTATATCTCGCCCTTTCAGGGTTGGTTTGTCCTTTTTTCTCGGTTCCAGGGCGTTGCCCTGGGCTGGTATATCAAGCCCTTTCAGGGCAGAAATACTTCTCGGACGGCCTCTAGTTGGACCAACTCAGTTCACGACAATGTTCACGATGCAGCTTGCTGGGACCCATTAGACTTGCGACATCCTGCGCCCGTTTCAGCGAAGGTAGAAAATTGTCCCTTTGCGTACGGGCAAAGCCTGGCCGGGGTGGTTGTACAGCTCTGCGACCTGTTCCGCAGACAGGGCCTGGCTGTAGAGCTGAACGTCATCAATGGAGCCGTTGAATTCGTAGCCGTCATTGTTGTAGTAGGTGCCGATCCTGAACAGGCTTGGTGTCGTCTTATCCGGGATTGGCATTGTGGCGGTCCCCGAAGCGACAGGGGACCCGTTCACATACAGCGTGTTCGTGTTGCCCCCGTCGTACACGCCGACGATATGGACCCAGCCGTCCGCCGTTGCCGCAGCATAGTTGGCCAGCGTGTCCGGGGAGTCCATGGATGAAGCCCCACTCATCGTCCACGCGATTTTGTCCGTGTTTTGCATCTTGAGCGAATAGATGTCGCCGCCCGTGCCCGTCCCCTCGAAACCCGCCATCCCCGCCCAGTTCGCGGTGCCGTGTACGGTCACCCACATCGAGAGGCTCACGGTGCCGGCTCCGGCCAGGTTTAGAGCGTCCGAGTCCGCAGCATCCGCCGTGAAGCGGGGTTGATTGTAGGCACCGCCTCTCTTGCCTGTAGTCCAGCCTCCGTCGCTGTTGACCTGATCAAGGTGATAGCCGTTGCCCGAGGAATCTGCCGCATTGGTTCCGGATCCGTCATTGAGCTTCCACCAGCCGAGGGGTGGGGCGTCGGAGGGTCCGGCGGAGAGAGCATTTCCGGGGCTGTTGTAAAGGTACGCAACCTGTGCGGCTGACAGTGCCTGGTCATAGACCTGGATGTCATCGACGGCCGCGTTCAGCGGAGCGCCGCCGTTATCTGATGCGTTGTGGCCGATTTGAAACGACGTTGCGGGGATTGATTGAATGGACGTCGGCACGGTTGTCGAGGAATCAGCCAGCACGCCATTCGTGTACAGACCGGCAAACTCCGTGTCCGGATCATAAACGCCGACCAAATGCACCCACCCGTCGCCCGCCGCGCCTAGCGTGCTGAGCGTACTGGACGCTGTGAGCCCGACGTCCGTTCCTGGCCCGATCACGGCCCAGTGCGGCTTGTCGCTGCCATCGGTCTTGAGCGCGTACATGTCACTGCCCGTGCCACCGGTCTGGTCGACACCGGCGACGAGACCATAGGAGGAACTCGCCGTTGGATTCACCCAGGCCGAGACGGTCACGGCACCGGTCACCTGCAGGTCGCCAGACCCGCTGAGCAACTCAAATCGGCAATCGGATCCGCCGAGCTCGTAGGCATCGTCAGCCTTGCCGGTGATCCATGAACCGACGCTGCCCGCCTGTGTCGCGGTATTGTCGTTGCCCGATGAATCCAGAACATTTGTTCCGGATCCCTCATTGAACTTCCACCAGCCGATTGGCCCAGAGTCACCCCCGGTATTCGGGATCGCATCAGTCCCTCCCGGCGAGATCGCCTCTGAATACCGTGACAACGCCGTGTCGGACTCGAAACGGATGCGATACTTGTATTCCGAGGCAGGACGTGTAGGCGTGCGGCTATAACTCCCGCCCGTGGGGAGCGCAAGGTTGCTGATCACCTGCCAAGGCTCGGCTGTCGGCGCATGTCGGGCTTCGATCACCACGGAGGTAACTCCTGCCGGCTCGGTGTCCCAGCTCAACGAAGCAACACCGGCGGTGTTGGTTGCATCAAAACCGGAGGGAGGATCGACAGTCATGGCTGTCCTTGAAATATCAAGGTCATACACGGGCGTGTTCGTCTCGTCGGCCTGATAGACGATGACCCGATCGGGTGAAAACTCGATCTCGTACCAGTTCTCCGCCTCGTTCTGCATGCCCTTGAGATTCACATGATGACGCGTCCCCTCCAGATCGTATTCTCCAGCGTGGTTATGGCCACACAGCCACATGACGACATCGCGATAGGAATCGAG
>JABGOW010000498.1 GCA_018645275.1 Verrucomicrobiota bacterium | reverse complement strand
ACGATCTGCAGCAGACGTCTCTCCAGTCTGCCTACGGGGCTCTCGGAACACCAGTTGGATGCGTTGCTTGCCGCATTCGACTGCGGCACGCCTATTGGCCTCCGTGGCTATGCTGCCACGCTGTGCATGGTTCGGCTGGGGCTTCGAGTCGGTGAGGTGGCTCGAATGGAAATAGACGATATCGATTGGCGGGCCGGAGTACTTCGGGTTGTGGGAGGGAAAGGCAGGCGGTCCAACGTGCTTCCGCTACCCAAGGACGTGGGGGATGCAATCGTGCAATACTTGCGTGAAGGCAGGCCAAGCACGGGAGACCGGCACATTTTCACCCGACACCGTCAGCGGAAGCGCAGCCCTGTCAGAGGGGGAAACCGAGCCGGGATCCGGAAGGACCTCTACCGGGCCTTCAAGCGTGCTGGGCTGATGATCCCCACTGCAGGCAGCACACGCGCCCTCAGGCACACCACGGCCACGAATCTGTTACAGAGAGGCGCAACGCTCAAAGAAATCGCCGACATCCTTGGGCATCGCAGCCTAGATACTACTAGCATCTACGCGAAGGTCGATCTGCCGTCCCTTCGGGCAGTGGCGATGCCTTGGTCAGGAGAAGAGCAATGAGAGTGAACGGCAACATGTTGAGTTTGGTTGACGATTACCTTGCTCACCGGCGTCGGATGGGATTCCGGTTCAGCGACGACAAAGCAGGGGTAATGCTCCGGTCATTCGCTCGTCATGCCTGCGAGGTGGGCCACAAAGGGCCGGTGACGGTCGAGCTCGCTGTCCAGTGGGCGCTGCGCACAAAACCAGGAAGCAGCGCAATCCAGAGAGGACGCCGATTGCAGTTGGTGCGCGGGTTCTGCCGGTACCGATCCATCTTTGACGCAGACACCGAGATCCCCCTCAAAGGACTGTTGGGACCTGAACGCTGGCCAAGGAGAGCGCCCCACATCTACTCGGACGACGAGATCGCAGCCTTGGTCCGAGCCGCTTTGGAGGTCCGGCCCACCGGCGGCCTGAGACCTCGGACGTATGCGACCATGTTCGGTCTGCTTGCCTGCACCGGCCTTCGTGTGTCCGAGGCCTTGGTGTTACTCAGGGAAGATGTGGACTTGCAGAACGGCGTGCTGACGATCAGGGAGACCAAAGCCAAAAAGTCTCGGCTGGTCCCGATGCATTCTTCCACGGTCGAAGCACTGCGCCGCTATGCCTGTTTTCGAGATCAGCATTGTGTTATCAGGGAGTCCGACGCCTTCTTCCTGAATGAAGGTGGCCGGGGGATGACTTACACTCAGATACGCCTTCGGTTTGCGCATCTGCGGCGGAAGCTCAACTGGGTTGATCGGTCATCGGCCCAGCGACCAAGGATCCACGACTTGCGGCACACGTTCACCGTCCAGCGACTTCTGCTCTGGTACAAGCAGGGAGTGAACGTAGACCAGAAGATCGCGGCGCTCTCAACCTACCTAGGGCACGTGAACGTCACGAAGACCTACTGGTACTTGACGGCCGTACCGGAACTGCTGGCGATCGCCAATTCCACATTCGAGGACTTCTGCGATCTCAAAATGAGGAGTGAGTCATGAATGCAGATACTATACAAGGCCACTTCCCAGTCTTGCTCCGGGAGTTCTTCTGTCAGCGACTGCTGACCCATAGGGGCGCCAGCCCCCAAACCGTCAAGAGCTATCGAGATGCGTTTCGGCTGTTCCTTCGGTTCGTCGAGGCTCGCACCAAGAAAAGCCCGACCGAGATCACTCTCACCGACTTCGATACGGATCTCGTTCTCGCATTCCTCGACCATCTCGAGACAGACAGAGGGAATTCTGTTCGCACACGCAATAGTCGCCTGACAGCGATTCGTTCGTTCATGCACTATGTGTCACTGCGAGATCCCACGTCTCTGCCTATTGCTCAACGTGTTCTCGCTATCCCAACGAAGCGATTCGACCGTCCCCTTCTCGGCTTCTTGTCCCGGGAGGAAATGGAGGCGATCATTCAGGCTCCGAACGTCGCGACTTGGAGTGGCCGTCGAGACCAAGTGCTGTTCGCGACCTTCTACAACACAGGGGGCCGCGTGTCTGAACTCGTCGGCCTAAATGTCGGGGACATTGCCCTCAACGGTTCAGCGTTCGTCAGATTCGAGGGAAAGGGCAGGAAGGAGAGAGCGATCCCGCTATGGCGAAGCACAGTGAGGCGGCTCAGGCAGTGGCTGACTGAGATCGACTTGACTCCCACATCGCCAGTATTCCCAAACCGTACCAGGAACCGTCTCACGCGCTCTGGAGTTGAGTACAGGCTTCGGGTAGCAGTTCGAGAAGCGACAGTCGATTGTCCCTCCCTGGAAGCAAAGAACATCTCACCACACACCTTGCGACACACAACCGCCATGGCTCTGCTGCAGGCCGGTGTTCCATTGACCAC
>JABGOW010000158.1 GCA_018645275.1 Verrucomicrobiota bacterium | reverse complement strand
CGAAGATGGATCGAAAGCATGGAACGTTGGATGCAAAGAGAAAGAGAAGGGTTCCGCGTAGCGGGAAGAGAAAACCGAAGGTTGTCTTTTCTGGAAGGGGATGGAGGGCGGGGGAATCGCACCCCCCTGTCAAGCTAACCCGCTGGGAGCACATCCGAAGAAAGTTGGGGCTTTTCTCGGAATGGTGGGCTCCTCCCTGCTTCTGCATAGCGGCAGGCATGATGGGCATGCTGCCATTTGCCGTATTCCCTGTGCGTCCCTTCTCTACCCACCGAAACGGCGAGAAAGTGGGCTAGTCCTCATGAACCCCGAAGTATTTCGCCATCCAAGCCACGAAACTGTCGACGAGACTGTACATGAGCGGAACCAGCACAAGCGTGAGCACGGTTGCGACCCCTAGGCCAAAGATGACGGCAACCGCCATCGGAGCCCACCACTGACTCGACTCGGCACCGGCAACAATCCGAGGGGGCCACTCGTGAAACTCGAAGCTATACCCCACCGCCATAGGAATGAGTCCCAGCACGGTCGTAATAGCCGTCAACAGAACGGGGCGCAGCCTCAACCGTCCTGCAGCCACCACGGCTGAAGCGGTATCCATCCCGTCCTCCTTGCGCTGCCGGACGCAGTCCACAAGCACAATGGCATTATTCACGACAATGCCCGCAAGGCTGATTACCCCCACTCCCGTCATGATCACACCAAACCGCATGTGGCAGATCAGCAACCCCCACATGACACCAATCAGCGAAAGCACGACAGAAAAGACAATGATAATCGGCAGTAGCGCCGAGTTGAATTGAATCACCAGAATCACCAGAATCAAGCCCAGCGCCACGGCAAACGCCTTAGACAGAAAGGCCCCCGATTCCTCCATTTCCTGATTATCTCCGGCGTAGGTGATGGCATAGCCCGAGGGCAGTTTGAAGTCCTTGAGAAGCCCCTGAATGTCGGCCAGAATCTTATCAACACCTCGCCCGTGGTTGCTGCCCGATATGGTAATCACACGATTCTGATCCTTGCGACTAATCGTTCCGCGACCACCCGCATACTCCACACGCCCCAGTGATGAGAGCGGCACAGAAGCCCCCCCCATCACGGGGATGTAGATTTCATCCAGCATCTTTGCAGAACTGCGCTCGGCCTTCGGAAAGCGCAGGGTGATATCAAACTCCTCCTCGTCAATACGCAGTTTGCTTGCCTCCAACCCGTAGATCGCCGTCCGAAGAAACAAGCCAATCGAAGCCATATCCAACCCAACCAAAGCGGCCCGCTTGCGATCCACATTGAAGCGCAACTCCGGCAAAGCCTCTTCGTAGTCATCCTGCAAATCGACGAGACCGGGGACGGTCTCGATTCGCCTAACAACCGAAGCTGAAAGCTCTGAAAGGGTCTCAAAGTCATCCCCTGTGAGCTCAATACTTATAGGGGCGCCCGTGGGTGGCCCCTCTTCTTCTTTATCAACCTTGACCTCAGCGCCCGGGATGCTGCCAATGTCTTTGCGCAACGCATCAACGATTTCTGCCGAATCGCCCGCACGATCGGCATAGTCCAGAAACTCAACGCGGATGGTCCCCAGATGTGAGCCAACTCCGGATCCCAGGAACCCCCCGCCGCCTCCGGCTCCAACGGTTGTGAGATAGAATTCAACATCCGCATATTCCGGGATTTTCTGCTCAATTGCGCGAAGTGCCTCATCCGTGCGCTCGATACTCGTGCCCTGCGGGAACTTCACCTCAATCACGGCGTTGCGAGGGGCAACGTCAGGGAAGAGCTCCTGCCCTTCTCCGAAACGTCCATAGATCTGAATCGTGAGCACCAAGAAAGCAAACCCCATGAGCACAACAGGAACACGATGCCGCAACGCTGCCGTCAGGAAACGCTCGTAGGCATGCACGAAGGGGTGCGTCTTCTCCTCCTCTTTGGCTTCCCGCTTGCTGCCGCCGATGAAGAATGAACAAATTGCCGGGTTCACGACGATGGCGACGAAGAGAGAGGCCAGCAGCGTAACAATCAGCGTGCGCGGCATGAAGCCCATGAATTGTCCCATCATTCCCGGCCAGAATAGCAGCGGAGAGAACGCCGCACATGTCGTCAGCGTCGAAGTAATCACGGGCCAGGCGACCTCGCCGGCACCACGACGGGCAGCCTCATGCCGCGTCATACCCAGCATGCGATTGCGGTAGATGTTTTCGACGATTACGATGGCATTGTCGACCAGCATTCCAACAGCAAGCACGAGACTGAACAACACGATCATGTTCAACGTAAAGCCCATGAACGACATCGAGGCAAAGGCAATCAGCATCGAGATGGGGATCGCCATGGCGACAAACAGACTGTTGCGCACACCCATGAAAATAAACAGCACCACCACGACAAGAATGAAGCCCGTGGCTACGTTGTTCTCAAGTTCCTTGATCATCATGTCGACGTATTCGGACTCGTCCATCACGATGGTCAACGTTACCCCTGGAGGCAATGGAACATTCGCCACGGCGGCCTTGACCGAATCGATCAAGCGTACCGAATTCTCGCCTGCCCGCTTCTTGACAGACACCGAAACACTAGGCTCCCCATTGAGTCGGGAAATCGACTCCAAATCCTTGTGGGTATCAACGACGGTGGCAATATCGCGCAGATAGACTGACTGTCCACCCATGTCCACAATCACGATATTCGGCAACTCGGAGGCAAGACGGAATTCGCCGGGAACGCGCACCTGGAACTTATCCCCCTCGATCTCCAGGTTGCCAACCGACATGGTCTTGTTCTCGCCGGCAATCCGCTGCAACACCTGCTCAACAGGAATCCGGTACGAAGCCAAACGGCGCACATCGAGCTCGACGCGAAGCTCTCGCTCGCGGGCACCGGAGATCTCGGCCTGTTTCACTCCCGAGAGCAGCTCAATCTCTTCTTTCAAATCTTCAGCCAGATTGGTCAGGCGCGGCAAGGATGTCTCCCCAGAAAGGGCGAACACAAAGATCGGAATGTCCGAGCTAAAATTCATGGCCTGAACAATCGGTTCTTCGAGATCGTCAGGCAGGTCGGGTCGAGCCAGGTCAACCTTATCTTTGGCCTTCTGGAGCGCCATGTCAATATCCTGACCGGCAAGAAACTCAATGGATACGAAAGTGACGCTATCTGAGGAGGTTGATCGGATCTCCTTCACGTTCTCAAGATCGTTGAGCTGCCGTTCAATCGGGATCGTGACCAGTTTTTCCATCTCCTCAGGGGCTGTGCCTTCATGCACAACCGTAACGAAGACATAGGAAATGGTGATGTCAGGCGTCCCTTCGCGCGGAAGAGAGACATAGCTATTGATGCCCGCCAGAAGGAAGACGAGAACAAGAACGAAGACCGCGACACGGAACTTAACAGCGTAGTTCGAAAGCAGCATCGCTTACTCCTGCTCGGCCGGAGCCGCCCCTGCAACGGAAACCAGGACACCGTCCTGAAGCGTTCGCTGCCCCTCAATCACCAGCACATCCCCTTCTGACAGCCCTGAGGTCAGAACGACATCTTGCCCCACAATCGAATCGATCTGAACCACGCGCAACACCGTTCTCTCGTCCTCGACCACAAATACTATGTGCTCTCCCCGCTTGGGGACAACAGCAGAGAACGGCACGACGACTGCCTTCTCGCGCGCAGACCGACAAAGCTCAACATCGACGATCATGCCCGGCTTCAGAGTCTCCGGTGGATTCTCCATGCTAAGCTCCACAGCAAACGTATTTGCCTGCACATCGCCCGCAACGGCAACAAACGAAACGCATCCCTCAAAGGTGACATCAGGCTGGGTTGTTGTGCTTAGGCGCAGAACCGTTCCCACCTTAACTGCATGCACATCTCGCTCGGGAACGTTAACCACAACGTTGAGCGGGTCCAAACTCACCACCTTGAGCACGGATTGCGCTTCACTCACGTACTCCCCAAGCTCCACATAGCGGGCATCCACAACACCGTCAATAGGGCTGGTCAGTTCACACTGAGAAATGTGCACGGCGGCTTCTTCGGCAGCAACGGCAGCCATATTCCGGCGATGCTGTATGGCATCGAAATCGCTTGTAGACACGGCCCCCTCGCCCTTGAGCTTCTCCCACCGTGAGAGATCACGCTCAGCATCCGCAAGCTCGATACTCGCCTGCTTTTTTAGGACTTCCCAGTGACGGCCATCAATGCGTAGCAGCACCTGCCCCTTTGTCACCGCATCCCCCCGATCTACGGTCACCTCGGTAACGCGCCCCCCTTTCTCAACAGCGAGGGTTGCCGACACATCGGCCTCAACCCAACCGGGAAGCACAACCGTGTCGTCAATGGCTCTCGGCACTACAACCTGCGCGCGTACCAACACAGCCTTCTCGGGAGCCTCCTCTACCACTTCCTCTGGCGGTTTCAGTCGTGACATCACGACAATGGCCACAACGACTAAAACCAGCAATGACCACGTCACCATCGCACCACGACTGATGCGACGGTGTGGCTTCTGTCCCTTTTCTGCTTTCATCTGGATTAACCTTCTTCCTTCGTACTTGATTCTGGGTTATCCGGTGGCGGGGGGGCGGGTTCAAAGCCACTCTCCGGTTTCCGTTCATCTGTCACGCTATGAGTTGTCTGCAAAGCTGGAGGCGGCCCGCCCCCGGGCCGCTCTTCCGGGGCGAGGGCGCCCCGGCTCCATTGTTCCTTTGGCAACCCGCCCTGGTGCCCCATTCCACAGGCATAGCGGACAGCAGAGACGGCCACGGCATGATCATGAAGAGCCTGAAACCATGCCAGCCGAGTCGAGCTCAGGGCAAGGTTGGCATCCGTAAACTCCAAGTACGTGCTCATCCCAGTCTCATGCCGTGTTCGCGCGATTTCAAGGGCCCGTTCGGCAAGGCCAATATTGTCCCTGCTCGCCGCCATGGCTTCGCGTGCGTGCTCGAGGGCAAGATAGGCCTGGTGAACCTCCAATTTCACGGCTTTGAGCAGTTCTTCATCATCGGTTTTCAGCTTCTCGTACTCCGCCTCTTTCTGTTTCACCGCATTTCGCGTCAGAGCGCCATCCCAGAGGTTCCAAGACAAGACCAGCCCGGCGTTCCAATGCCACTGCCAATCTTCTTCGAATGAGACGAACTGGTAAGAATTCGCACCGTTGTAGTTAAAACGCGCCCGCAAGTCGGGACGAGCCGCAGACCGCGCGTCGACAATGCTTTCCCGCCCCAACCGGACCAAGAGCTTGCTACTCCGAAGTGCGGGGCGATTCTTCAGAGCCAATTGCAGCATGTCATCGTACGAAAGGTCGACAGCGGCCCTCTCCAGCCGCCCCGTAAAGATCCCCCCGGGCGTAATGTTGAGGAGAGAGACGAATGCTGCCATCGCGAGCTCGCACTGGTTCTCTGCTGCGAGCAACTTCGGGTGTTCATTGGCCAACCGAACGCGGGCGGTCAGCAGGTCGAATTCAGATGCCGCACCACTCTCAGAGCGTTGTTTTGTCTGCTCGACGTAGGCTTGGAGTTGATCCACGGATGCGGCCTGCACGGCGACCACCTCTCTGGCAAGCAGAATCCCGAAGAACCGCATCTCGATATCGCGAACAAGCCCGGACTCTGCTTCCGTACGGGCGGCATCTGCATATTCGCGAGCTGCTTTGGCGGCGCTGAGGGCCGCATTGACGCGCCCCCCTGAATAGAGCAGCTGCTCAACCGTTGCCGTGATGTCATAGTTGTCGAGAACGCCGAACGTCGTCGTCTCCCCGCCAAAGTCAACATCCTGTAGCTCATCAAGGCGCGTATAGGCAGCACTCATCGACAGGTGAGGAAAGGCCAGCCCACGCGACTGACGCACCCGAGCCGATGCGATCTCCTGATCACGCTCAGCATTCCGGGCCACACCACTCTGGGAAAGCCCAATACGAATGCAGTCCTCGAGTGTGTAGACGGTATTCGAAGGAGTAGCAGATGCGCTGACGCACGCGCCTGCTGCTAGCGTGAATGCGGCTGTGACTACCCACAAAGAATACACCGAGACCTCCCCTTTTTTCTCGCCCTAGGTTTGGGGCTACTATAGTGTTTCCTCAATTCTGATTTCAATCAATTCCTTGAACCCGCAACGCCAGAACTCTGGCTGGCGCTGCAAAACAGGTAGAGCTATGGTCGATGTTTCTGTAGTCGCGCCAGTCTATAACGAAGAAGAGAACGTCCCCCTGCTTTGCGAGGCCCTCCACAACGCGCTTTCGCCACTGGGGCGCACATACGAGGTTATTCTCGTGGATGACGGCAGTTCCGACACGACTTGGGAGCAGCTCTGCAAGGGCGCTGACACCTATCCCCACATCCAGCTGATTCGCTTCCGGAGGAACTTCGGACAGACGGCCGCCATGAGTGCCGGGTTCGAGGCATCAATCGGCGAGGTGGTCATCACAATGGATGCGGATCTACAGAATGATCCCAATGATATCCCCATGCTGCTTGAGCTCAGCGACAAGGGCATTGACGTGGTAAGTGGGTGGCGCAAAGACCGCAAAGACACATTTATCAACCGCAAACTCCCCTCCATGATTGCCAACGCACTGATCAGCAAAATCACCGGTGTCTATCTTCACGACTACGGCTGCACGCTGAAGGCATACAAACGCGAAGTGGTCGATGGGCTGCATCTCTACGGAGAAATGCACCGGTTCATTCCTGCCGTGGCAAGCTGGGTTGGAGCCACACTCGATGAGGTGCCCGTCAATCATAGAGCAAGGCAGTTCGGCACCACGAAATACGGGATTTCGAGAACATTTCGGGTCATTCTCGATCTCATGACGGTCAAATTCCTTCTACGCTACAGCACACATCCCATTCAGATGTTTGGCAAAGTGGGTGCCTTTTTCGGTATCCCCGGTTTGCTCATACTGGGAACCCTCGTTGCCGGCAACATCGCCTATTTCTTTGGAGGGGGCCCGATTGCCGCCGAGATCGTTTCCATGTCTAAGCGCCCCATGTGGGTGATTGCCCCCTTCATGCTAGTGCTCTTCTTCATGCAATTCATCAGCATGGGGCTCCTCGCGGAAATTCAGATCCGCACCTATCATGAATCGCAGGACAAACCGACCTACGTAATCAAAGAGAAGTACACGAGTCCGACGGTCGCGTGAACGAGCTGATGACATCCCTCTCGCCCGACGACGTCACAATTCCTGCTTTCCTCGCCGGACTCTGTGTGATGGTGCTCTTCATTGCGGGCCTCACCGTAGATTGCATCATCCTGTCGGGACTGAAGAAACACCGAGAGGCATGGGCTGACAAGTGCGCGCATTTGCGGAAACGCCCATGGATCTGGACGGATGCTGTCCACCTTCTACTCGTGCTGGGAACGGTCTTCGCCGCGATGGTTCTTGCGGCACAGATCATGGAGCAGTGCGGCATCATCCTCTCTGTGCACACGGAACGGCTCTTGCTTCTGGGTGAGACCCTTCTCATGCAAGGCGTTGCGATCACAACGGTTGAGTACCTGCGGCGCCGCCACCGGCAATCCCCGGCAGCCTGTTTTGCCTCCGCTCCGCTGTCATGGAAAAGCGATATCAAGCAAGGCCTTGTGTTCTACCTTGCCGTGATCCCGCCCGTCGTCCTTTCGGCCTTTCTTGCGAAGGTCGTGCTGCAGTACTTTGACCTTCCGATTGAATCACAGGGCATTCTCGTCGGATTCGCAGACCCCACAGCCCCGTTCTGGTTTCGAGGCGGACTTGTTGGACTGGCTATCATCCTGGCGCCCCTAGTTGAAGAAATCGCCTTCCGTGGGATCGCGCTTCCACTGGTCGCCAAGCATGCATCTCCTGCGACGGCGGTCATTGTGGTTTCCATCCTGTTCGCACTTGTACACGCCCACCTCCCCGCCATGGTCCCCCTTTTCGTGGTCGCCGTCGGGTTTGCCCTCGCCTACATCCACTCGGGCTCTATTCTTGTCCCAATCACCATGCACGCCATTTTCAACAGCGTGAATCTTCTCGTTTTCTACCTCAGCTATGACATGACACAACTGTAGGAGCACCGCCCTATGACAGTCCCCCGCACAATAGAATGGGTCGCAGAGAGCGAAGCCGCCCTCATTCCCGGGCACGTACGCCTAATAGACCAGACACGGCTTCCAATCGCGCTGGAGTATGTTGACACCGACGATATCAATGTCGTGTGGAATGCCATTAAGATCCTTCAGGTCCGCGGGGCCCCCGCCATCGGTATTGCCGCAGCCATGGGTGTCGCCGCGGCCGTGCAGCACAGCACCACGGAAGGCGAAGCATTCCTTGCTGAAGTAGATGCAGCCGCCGACTATCTGGCCACCTCTCGGCCAACGGCTGTCAACCTTTTCTGGGCACTGGACCGCATGCGCAGAGCAGCCCGAGAAGCCGTTCGCAACGCATCCTCCGAAGCATCCCAACTCGGAACTCAGAATGCACCTCCGGCGCACAAGCTCAGAACCATCCTCGTAGAAGAGGCCATGCTGATTCGCGATGAAGATGCCGACATGTGTCGGGCCATTGGCAAGCATGGAGCATCGCTGATTGCTGACGGCAACACCGTACTCACCCACTGCAACGCAGGAGGGCTGGCGACCGCTGAGTTCGGCACCGCCCTTGCGCCGATCTACACAGCCACTGAACAGGGAAAGCGAATCGCCGTGTTCGCAGACGAAACCCGACCACTATT
Organism: Verrucomicrobiota bacterium; assembly: GCA_018645275.1. Lineage (GTDB taxonomy): Bacteria > Verrucomicrobiota > Kiritimatiellia > UBA8416 > UBA8416 > JABGOW01. Next base: position 7,173 of record JABGOW010000158.1, on the reverse strand, counting down.
GCAGGGGTCTCGCCTCACGGCGTGGGAACTCCAGCAGGCGGGTGTTGACGTCACAGTCATCTGCGACAACATGGCTGCGCAGGTCATGAAGGAAGGTCGCATCGACGCCGTCATGGTGGGCTCCGATCGAATTGCAGCCAATGGAGACGCAGCCAACAAAATCGGGACTTATAGTGTTGCCCTTGCCGCCAAAGCCCACAACATCCCGTTCTATGTGCTGGCCCCCACATCAACCATCGACTTCGACTGTCCCACGGGCAACGATATTCCGATTGAAGAGCGCGCCGCCGAAGAGGTCACGGAGGGCTTCGGAAAGCGCACGGCCCCCGAAGGCGTAAAGGTCTACTCGCCAGCCTTCGACGTGACGCCCGCCGAACTCATCACCGCCATCATCTGCGAGAAGGGAATTGCACGCCCCGATTATGCAGAGTCACTGGCTGCGTTCAGTTGAAGGCGCGTGCCACTCTGAGAGTGGCTAGCGCTACAGAGCCTATGCTGGTTACTCATCGAGTGAGCGCAGCGTTCTGAGGAAAAGGGCTATAGCCCCCCCCACCAGAACCGTGAAGGCCAGCCCGAGGGCACGCATGGCTACGGGACGGCTGAAAGAATCGGACAGCCACCCAAAGCTGGGGGCCAGCCCAACGAAGATCAGCCGGATAATCAGGGTCCGCACTGAGAGAACGGTGGCCCTAACCTCGCTAGCGGTAATCCGGTTGACATAGTACTTCAACACGGGCGTTGCAATCCCACGCGAGAAGTAGAACAGCACAAGAATCGTAACCGCCCAAGCGCTCTGAATAAACCCCAAGAGCAGGAACACCGACGTTATGAGAACGGAGGTCAGCCAGATTGTACGAACCGGTTTCAACCGCGACTCGATGCGATGTGCAAAGAGCGTCGTTATGCCCACGACCAGATTCAGGACGGCTGCGACCGCACCGATGGCACCGACCTGAAAGCCGGCATCCTTGAGATATAGCGGATAGGTCCACGCCATGGTGAGCGTCGCCGTGCCCAACACGCTCGAAATCAACAAATTGTAACGGAGCGGACGGTTGGTAACCGTCGCATACTTCACAATCCTCAGAATATCCATCATGCCCGGATTCTTACGCCGCCGTCCGACAGGCGGCTCAATAAGCGTCAGCGCAGCAGGGACAGCCGTAAAGGCAATCAGCGTCTGAAACGCGAACGGAAGCCGGAGACTGACGGTTGCAAGGAGTCCGCCCAACACCCCGGCAAGCGATTCAGAGAAATTCCCGATGGTATAGCTGCGCCCCTCATACTTCAGGTAGTCATGCGTACGGTCAGCATGCTTCAGCGTGTCGTAAAGCATGGCGCTGTCAGCACCGGAAATAAAACTCTGGCCAATTCCCAGCGTCACTTCGGCAAGGAGGAAGCAGGCAAAGCCGGAGGTCACGGAATAGATCAGAAATCCCAGCGTGCCAAGGATGGCCCCAATAACAAGAGTCAGCTTTCGCCCAAGCACATCGGCGAAGTACCCCGAGGGAATTTCGAACAACACAATCGAGAGGGAATAGAACGCTTTGAGCTGGAAGGCTTGGGCATCCGAAAAGCCATGCTCTTTATAGTAGAGCATCAGGATGGGCATGGTTAGCATGAACCACTTCGCCATCTTGATAACGTACAACCTATGGATGTTGGATTTGCAGTTCACGGGCCCCACTCCCAAAACCTACACACCGAAAACACTGAGCACCATATGCGCCACAAGGCAGTACACCAACACACATAACACACACGGGGCGATCTGACGATATACCCTCTGCATCGGGGCTTCAAAATAGTCTTTCGTCACCAAGAAGCAGAGATGCACAGGCGAAAGTATCATCCCCATGTAGCCAAACCCGTAGGCAAGAACGAGCGTTGCCATTGGCGTAAGCTCCGCACCTTCAGCCCCCATCAGGCCAACGACCAGCGGAAACGCGGTTCCCGTGAAACCGACCGCAATGCCCGTTACCAACCCCGCTAGAAATGGAAGCGCGGCCACGGCAACAACGATGGGAATGCCGCTCTGCACAAGCTCCTGGCTCGCAGTCGGCAGCAATCCAGAAGCATCAAGCATGACCTTAAACACAAGCACCCCCCCAAGCGATATCAGCACCGTGAGGCCCTTCCACTTCAGGAGCGACGAGAACAAGGTGCGCGGAAACACGGCGCCGCTCTCCCGAGCTTCATCGAGATAGACAACCCCCATCGCCAGCACGAGCCCGACCAGTAGTGACAACATTCGAGTCGCATCCTGAGCGCCTGGCGGGAGCAGCGGTTTCAGCAACGGCGGCACAAGGAACAGGGACGCGATGGTAACAACCAGCGGAAGCGCAACGAACCAGGCCCGACGGCTGTGCTCGTGCCCCGACGCATCGTGCTCCATGAGGCGCGCCACATGAGGTCGAATCAGAAACAGGTATCCGGCGGCTACCGCGACAGGGGTAAAGATGAATTGTGTGGCCACAAACGCCCGGACATCCATCTCAAAGATGGCCATGGCCACGAGAACACCCGGATACATGGGCCACCAGTACTCCCAAATATGGCGAAACCAATAGTTCACCCCGGACATCCACTCAGGCGAGCTGCCATTCTTGTCCGCCGCCTGCTTTACGAATGGTGCCGAGAAAAGGGCACCCCCCGGCATCGGGATCAAGCCAATCACGGCGGGCAGAGCCATCAGCGAAGCAGCCCGCCCATGTCGCCCTCCCCAACGCGTCGTGGCTGCAATGATCTCATCGGCATTGCGCTTCTCCGTCATAAAGCGCCCCAACTCGATAATCAGAACCGTGATCACCATCAGCAGCCAGACATCACCATCCGTAAGGGCGGCAGCCAGATTAATCAGCGTTTCCCCGACCGGAAGTCCCGCCCACAGGTTCAGCGCCACCCCACCCAGGATCAGCGCCAGACCAAGCTGCACCTTCAGACGCGCCAACGCGAGCATGGAGACAAAGACAATAAGAATTTTCACTACCGCAGGCATAGCCCCATCCCAGTACGCGCCACTCTCCGAGTGGCTAGCGCAATCTCAGCAGAGCAGGAGTGACAAGCGATCTCAGCCCTCATCCCTGCCGAATCGCCTGCACACGACTCCAGCCTCATCCAGAAGCGCCTTGGTCTGCTCCGTGAACCGGTAGTCGCCACCGTAGACGACCTCTTTGATGCCCGCATTGATGATCATCTTCGCACACATCAAGCAGGGGCTGATCGTCACGTACATCACACCATCCTTGACTGACGTTCCGTGGTAGGCCGCCTGGGTGATGGCATTCTCTTCGGCATGCGAGCAGATGCACTCGCCAAGATCGGAACCGGAGGGTGCATCACTTGCGCACCGAGCACAGCCTCCCTCGTAGCAGTTCTTCACACCACGTGGCGTTCCGTTATAACCGGTTGAAATCAGACGACGGTCTTTGGCAATGACGGCCGCAACCTTGCGCCGCGAACAGTTCCCACGCATCTTCACCACGTGGGCAATATTCATAAAATACTCGTCCCAATCTGGACGATCTTCGCAACGCGTATCTGTCTTGTTCATAGTTCCACAAGCATGCCCTGAACGGATGACATCAATCAACCGCTAATCGCAACGAACTCCATGGCCCAAGAAGCGCTTGCCCGGGGCACCTAACTGAGATGGAGGGGCAGCGTCACGGTGAAGGTCGTTCCCTCACCGGGAACACTATCCACCTCGATCGTTCCTACATGGCGATCAACGATCTTTCGGCAGAGCGCCAACCCGATCCCAGTACCTTCATAGGTTCCGCGCGCATGCAGCCGCTGGAAAACCTCAAACACCCGGTCACGGTATTTGGGATCAAACCCAACTCCGTTGTCTCGGAAGACAATCCGACACGCCTCCGTACCTGTGGCGCCATCACGCGTCAGCTCGCCAATAACGTCGATAACGGGCGGCACTCCCTCACGCTGGAATTTGAGCGCATTGCCAATCAGGTTCTGGAGGAGCTGTTGCATCTGTACCGGCTCTGCATCAAGGGTTGGCAGCCCCGTGAAATTCACCGTGGCGCCGGTTTCTGCAATGCGATACTCGAGATCCTCCCTCACCCCTTCCGCCACCGCGGCAAGGTCCACGGGCTCAAATGGCTTGGCTTTCGTGGTCACCCTCGAGTATGCCAGGAGAGCGTTTATTAGCGCCTGCATACGATAGGCTGCGTTCTGAACGCGATCCAGGTAGTCAGCGTACTTCTCGTCAAGCCGCTCGGCACACCCAGCTTTGACACGATCACTAAACGCGATGATCTTCCGAAGGGGTTCTTGAAGATCGTGCGAGGCCGAGTACCCGAACGCCTCCAACTCTTTGTTGGACCTCGCCAACTCGGACTCAATGCGCTGTCGTTGAGCGATCTCGACGTTCAGTTCGTCACGTGAAGCCATCGTCAGCTTCAGCTCGTCAACCATCTCGTCAAACGCGCGAGAGAGCTGACCGATCTCATTCTGGGAATCGGTCCCAACACGGAAGTCCAGATCACCGTCACCGATAATTTCTGTGCCCTCGTGGAGCTCATGGATTGGATCCACGATGGAACGCGTGACGAACACGGCTCCCAGAGTCACCACCAGGACAGCCAGAAGCCCCACGACAACGGCTATGGTGCGCAGGCGGGCAACTGCGGCAAATGCCTCCCGCTCCTCCAGTTCGGCTATGACACCCATTCTCACGTTGCCAATGCTCAAGGCGGCATGCGAGCCGACCACGCGCTTACCGGTGTGATCCGCGTACCGGATGGGCACCTCCATTTCGCAGATCAGTGGACGACAAGCACCAGCATGGTGTCTCAGCCAAGTCCGAGTCTGCACTGTATCTGCCAACTCGTTGAGAATGGTTGGATGTTCACAGCCGGAGAGATTCGAGCGCATAATAAGATCTTCGCCGACGAGATAGCTCTTGCCTCCGCCTCCGAGCCCGTGGCCCATCTGCATGATGGCATCCATCCGGTCAATGGGCACCCGTAGCGCGAGCAGCCCCAGCGGAGGACCGCTCTCATCTCGAATTGGGGAGACAAGGAAGCCAGCGATCTCGCCACCGAAGGGCGCATAAGGCTCGAAGTCAGAGAACTGAGATGTATTCGTCTCCAGAGCTCTGCGACAGGCAGCCGCAAGCAGCGTGTCGGCATATCGTCCACGGAAGAGGTTTGCCCCAAGATCGTCCTCCTTCAGTATCGTAAACAACACACTACCATCGGCGGAGACGAGCAGAACATCGCGGCAGCCCTGCTGCTCACGAAACGATCTGAAGCCGGCACCGTCGTTCTCAACCAGCTTGCGCCAACTCTCATCTTGAACGAACTCACGCAGAGAAAGACCGCTACCAGCAAAGCCCTGCTGCAGGAGGGCAAGAAATAGTTTGCTATCGGAGCGGCGCGCCTCGCTGTCCAAGTCAGCCTTCAAACCCTCGAAGTATGAACTAATATAGGAGGCCTTGATCCTGGTTACGGCCCCCAGCGAGTCCATTATCCCTTCGCGAAGCCCCTGGTAGGCCGCCGAATAGTTGAACACCGTTACCACCGCCAGCGGAATCAACGAGACGGCAAGAAACCAAGACAGTAGCGTCCGCCCAAGACCTCGCTCTAGAGGCGAATGGTGGCGCAGCTCCGTAGGCCCTTTCGGAGCCCCGAGAAATCTTGGGATCTCACTCACTGCCGACACCTCCCTGCACAGACTTGCTGACCGGTTTGGCCCAGTTGCCCCCCCACTCCGTGTAGAATCCCTCGACAAAACCGTTCCACTCTGCCCGTGATCTATAGGACGGATACGGTATCGGCCTCAATGCTCGACCAGAATCCCAGCGCGTCTCAAACTGGCCGGAGGAGATAATCTGACCAACCCGCGCCCGTTTCCAACAGTGGTTGTTTCGACCATCAATGTGGACCAGCCCCTCCGGTGCATCATAGCTTTGCCCGGGGAGCGCCTCCAGCACCCGCTCCGTGACGAACGTTCCTGCATACTTCACGGCCTCCACCCAAAGGTATACACCGAAATAGGCCGCCTCCATCGGGTCCGTTACCACCCTGTCCTCTCCATAGCGATCCTTGAAACGCCTGATGAAGCGCCTGTTTTCCTCGCTCTCCACAGATTGGAAGTAGTTCCAGCAGGCATAGTCACCCACCATCGACTCCACGCCCATTGTCTGTAGTTCCTGCTCGGATACACTGAACGATACGGTCGGGGTGTCAGCCGGCGTCACACCGGCCTTCCGTAGAGCCCTGAAGAAAGCTACGTTGGAATCTCCGTTGATCGTATTGAGAATGACATCCGGATGGCTCTCCGCAATCAGGTCGACAGCGTGCTCAACGTCCGTACTTCCAAGCTCGATATACGCCTCTCCAACGATGGTCCCGCCGAGAGCGGCGACCTGGTCCCGGATAATGGCATTGGCCGTGCGAGGGAAGATGTAGTCTGACCCGACGAGGAAGAAGCGCTGGCCAATATGCTTCCTGGCCCATTTCACAGCTGGCAGGATCTGCTGGTTGGGCGCAGCTCCAGTGTAGATGATGTTAGGGGACATCTCTACCCCTTCATACTGGACAGGATAGAAAAGGAGGTGGTTACGAGCTTCGAAGATGCCTCTGACGGTCCGCCTACTCGCAGATGTCCAACAGCCAAATACGACGGCCACGGCCTCGTCGTCAATCAGTCGCTCAGCCTCATCTGCAAACGTTGGCCAGTCGGATTTTCCGTCTGCGATAACAGGAACCACGGAGCGCCCCAGCACGCCACCGGCAGCGTTGAGTTCCTCGATCGCGAGCAGGGTTGCATCTACAACCGCACGCTCGCTGATTGCCATCGTGCCTGAAAGCGAGTGCAGCACTCCGACCCGAACAGGTTCATGATTACCCAAAACACTTGTCGTACGCAGAACCCCAAAGCCGACCAGAACCAGAAGGCCGGCAGAACCGACGCCCACCAGCAACAGAAATGCACTTCGCAACTTCATCCCGTCTCCTCGACATCACAGTAGCACCACTTCCTTAGCGGTACTACCAAGAACTTGCACGATATATCCATGGCCTAGTGGCTCTCTTTCTTAGGGACATGTGTATCCTATCCTGCATTCTGCTGCTGTATGCTACTCGCCCAGAAATCCCTGTCGGCGCGATGCCGATTTGTACTGAATTACCCCTGCGGGGCTGCTAGGCT
>JABGOW010000554.1 GCA_018645275.1 Verrucomicrobiota bacterium | reverse complement strand
TGGTTTAAGGCACGGAATCCCGGCGCTCTCGAAGCCCTTCAGCATCAAGTTGCGTCGCCGTTGGTAGGCCTTGCGCATTTCAATGACATCCTTGTCGCCATGCTCCAGTGCTTCGATGGCGGCCTCTTGAGCCAGAATCGGAGCGCAGAGCATCGTGTATTGATGAATCTTCATCATCGCTTCAGTCAGCTCTGGCGGCGCACAGGAAAAGCCGATTCGGAATCCTGTCATGGCCCACGCTTTCGAGAATCCGTTCAGGAATATTGTGCGTGACTTCATGCCCGGGACGGCGGCGATGCTGGCTCGCTCCCCCTCATAAGTGAGCTCGGCATAGATTTCATCCGTAATGACGACGAGGTCATGTTCGATGGCAAATGCCGCGATTTCCTCCACGTCGGTTTGCGTGAGGACGGCCCCGGTGGGGTTCGTCGGAAAATTGAGCAGCAGTGCTTTTGTCTTTGGGGTCACCTTGGCTTCAAGCGCTTCACGGGTGAGCCGAAATCCATCTTCCTGTCGCGTTTCGATTGGGACGGGAACGCCGTGAGCGAATGTGATAATGGGGCCGTACGAGACGTAGCAGGGCTCGTGATAGAGGATCTCATCGCCGGGCTCGGTGATGGCCCGGACGGCAAGGTCGAGGGCTTCGCTCACCCCGACGGTGACGATGATCTCGGTATGGGGATCGTATTGAGCCTGGTAACCACGCTCGACGTAGCGGGAAATGGCTTTGCGCAGCTCCAGCAGCCCCAAATTGGCGGTATAGGCTGTTGCGCCGTGATCCAGCGCGTATACGGAGGATTCCCGGATATGCCAGGGCGTGACGAAATCGGGTTCGCCGATGCCGAGGCTGATGACGTCCTTTCGCGTGCTGACGATTTCGAAGAAATCGCGAATGCCTGAGCGCGGGACGTCCCTGAGATAGCCTGCGACGTAGTTAGGGTGAGACTTTGAGTCGTTCATGATTCTGCTCGGTTTCCATCAGGACGCCTTGGTCCTTGTAGGTCTTCAGGGTGAAATGTGTGGAGGTCGAGAGTACGCCCTCGAGTGTTGCAAGACGCTCGTTGACGAATCCGGCCACCTCTTTGAGGCTGCTTCCCTTTACGAATACAAGAAGATCGTAGCCCCCCGACATGAGAAAGAGAGAGTCCACTTCCGGGAATTTTCCGATGCGGCCCGCGACGCGGTCATATCCGCCTCCTCGCTCCGGTTTCATGCGAACTTCGATGGCCGCACGGACGTGGTCCAGGTCGAGTTGGTCCTCGTTTACAATGGCCTGATAGCCTCGGATGATCCCCTCTTGCTCGTATTTCGCCGTGCGGCTGCGCACTTCCTCTTGCGAGATGTTCAGCATGTCGGCGAGATCTTCAACAGATACGCGCGCGTCTCTTTTCAGCAGTTGGAGCAGTTCGTCCATCATGGTGGGCTCCCGATCTTGATCGTGATCCAGTCTTCACTGGCATTTCTGTGGTGTGCCCGTTTATAGTTGGTGCGTGGTTGTTGAGTAAAGCAGAAAGCAGAAATGGGGACCGCCGCGGGCGCATCTGCGATTCAGTGCAGGGGAGAGAAGATCGTGAATCTTGACAATGTGAGAGTTGTGTTGGTGGGGCCACTCTATGGTGGAAACGTCGGCTCAGTCTGCCGCGCGATGGCGAATATGGGGCTGTCCGACCTGGCGATTGTTCCGGAGCGTTCGCTGAACATGGATGAGGCGCGGATGATGGCCTGTCATGCCACTGACATCCTGGAGTCGCGCTCCACGCATACGACGCTGAAGGAGGCGGTCGAGGATTGTGGTGTCGTGATGGGGACTTCGGCGCGCACCGGGCTCTATCGCCAACATGCCAAAACGCCCCGTGAATGGGCGCCGACTGTCCTGGCGGATACGTCCCGAGGGCGCGTTGCTTTGGTTTTTGGACGAGAAGATAAGGGGCTGACGAATGAGGAACTCTCGGTCTGCTCCCGGATTATTCAGATTCCAACGTCAGATTCCTACACCTCGCTGAACCTTTCCCAGGCCGTCATGGTTTGCTGCTACGAGATTTTTGTGGCGGCGGACCTTTATGAGCCGCCGATTGAGAAATCTCCACTGGCACCGACGGCATTTCGTGAGCGGATGTTTGATATTTGGCGAGCGCTATTGCTCATGATTGGCTTCATGGGTGATGACAAGTGCGACCACATGATGCAGGGCTTTCGCCGGGTGATGGGGCGGGGGGCTGTTACTGAGGACGACGTTCGCATTATGATTGGCGTCGCGCGCCAGGCCGAGTGGGCCGCTGAGCATCTTCAGGAGAGCCTGAAGGCGGAAGGCGACAAGGGTGAGAAGGCGGAACAGTAGGGGCGGGTTCAGGGTTTGCACTTTGCGGCTGCTATCGGTAACCTGACGTTTTACAGGAGCATAGGACACTATGGCGGTATCCACATATCTT
>JABGOW010000164.1 GCA_018645275.1 Verrucomicrobiota bacterium | reverse complement strand
TTTTGATATTGGTCAATGGGACGCTAGTGTTATGACATCATTCAGAACGCTCTAGAGACAGCTACCATGCCCTGTGTACAGTGGCCACGTCACGCAAACGGGCAGTCAAGCGTCAACGTGCTCAGCCTACCCTCGTGGTTCGAATCTGCCTGAGCCATGCGTCATCCACCCCAGTCCCCGAGCTCACATGCGAACGATGCGGGCGCGCAGCTGCTTGACTCAAGTCGCAGCCAAACTCCACAAAAAAGCCCCACCACAATGTGGCAGGGCTTCTTGAGTCAGAAGGTGTGCGCTCTAGACCATGAGCATTGCACGTGCCTCTGCGAGTGACTCCGTAATCCGCTTGCGGAAAACAACGGCCACAGACAGCAACGCCATTCCGAGGACCAAATACGTCTCTGGCTCAGGCACAAGAAAATCATTGTCATACAGCGTGAAGTTATCGAAACCAATCGTCTCCGCCGTACCATCTACCAGGTAGCCGATCTCAATACCAATATCCTGAATGGTTTCAATATCGGCAGCCCAATCAAGGTCCGACGATGCTGCTCCCACCCGAGACCAAGCACCCCAGGAGCCGCCTGGATCATAGGCATCATAGTCGAGATTCGCGCCAAACGTCTGCCACGTTCCCTGCTGGACGTTCGCATAGTTGTCAATGGACCAGCGCCAGCTACGTCCCGATGTTGCCGTGAAGTAGATATTCAGCTCACTGGGAGCAGCCGTGTTTCCGGGATCTACATAGAAATCAAACGAAATACCAACGATCGGTGTGCTGCCGCCGGCAACACCAGCGCCTGTTTCGTAGTTACCGGAGAAGTCAGTAGCCGAGATTCCATCCTCCGCCAAGTACGGTATCAGATGCGGCTGTGCATCGCCTGGCGTTGTAATCTGTACAACGTCGTCTCTGCCGCCTATGGCGTCAGCAGCCACGTAGGTGCCATAGCCCGCGTCCGTCCACGAACCGTCAGAATCGGTAAATGTCTCCTGCTCTACAATGACGGCTGCCGAAACAACCCCTGCAATCAATACCACTGCTGCAATTGCTGCTGCTCTCATATTGTCTCCTTTCAATGCCATTCTGATCTGATGTGACTCTTATTATATCCTAGTTTGTCTTCGTAACTCTGTAGAAATAGGGGCCATCTGTTGCCGTATCATCTTCATACGACATGCTTCCATTCTCAGCACCAATCAACCCGGTCGCGAGATCCGCGTAGGGTCCTGCCGGTGTTGATGCACGGGAAACCGTGTACTCACCATTGATGACGCAGTCCCAGCTGAGGGTAATGCCCGTCGCCGATGCCTCCGCGTCATTCAGGCCCATCGCGGATGATGCATCTGTATGATCCGTCTGCGTGTACATGATCTCTTCGTAATCCGTCTGTCCGTCACCATCGGTATCAATCCCCATGAGATCATCAACCGAAGCCACACCAGCAGCATCTGCGGCCGACTCCAATCTTGCCTCGAGGACGGTCAATGGGATCACGACGTCTTTGGCAAGCAGAAGCTGCACAGAGTTCAACCTGCATTCGTGGACAAGGATATTGGATGCGCGAAAGACCTTGATCGTAATCTCTTCCACTGAAGCCAAGTCGGCTTCCCAGCGCGCCTTAGTGTCTGCGACCGGATTGCCCGTCCAGATCCAGCCTGCATCCTTATCGAAAGAAACGTTCTCAGTAATCCACTCACCCATCGGGGCATCCTGTACACCCTCGCAGGCTAACGACCAGATCCGGGTTGACTCCCCCTTCAGTGCCACTTTGACGGCAGCATGTGCACCGCCACTCGGTCTGAGGTTAACGCTCATGCCAGCCGCAGCTGCCAGATCGTAATCACCGACGAGTGCGGATACCGCTCCGACCACTTGAGCTGCACCATCCTCAGGCAACAAGCCAATGGGCAGGTACTTGATTCGAACGGTTCCGTCAGCAAGCTGTGACACTTGCGCGGATTCACCGCTGTATGTCAATTCCTCAGATACCGACACTCCGGTCTCTGCAGCTTGGCTGGACAGGGAAAGTACCCCAACCAGGACAGCCACTGTCGAAAGGCATGTCAAACTACGCGTCACGTGCTGTGATGTTCTTTTCATCATGGTTCCTCTCCCCTCTTCTACTGTAATTTCGCTAGAATTGCTATTCTGCCACCGTCCACGTTATGTCTGCAGTTTTGTTCAGTTTGATCCAAATCGTATCATTCTTGCTGAAGTTCGAGACATCGCCAGCCCAGCTACCACCAACTGATGTGGCTCGCTTGTAGGTGGGTGAATCTTCAGAGATCTGGAAGAGTTCAGAACCTTCAGGACACTCATTTGCACCAGAACCAGGATTGAGACCGGCCGCAGCAGGAGTGGGAGCTGACGTGGCCGTCCAGCGGCTAGCAGTCCAGCCCGCGTTGTCAGTACCACGAACCGTCACGCTAGGATTGTGCGTATAGCTCTCGGTCTCAATCACATCTGGGTTGAACGTCTCTGAGAAGAACGTCACACGGGCGGGCGGTGCAGACGCATACTTGCGCCACATAACCGCACCGGAATCAGGAGTCTTCGCGGCAGGGAGGGGACCAATGGCGCTATCCCGTGACCATTCTCCGCCAGACAGCACATAGCGCTCAAAACCTTCTTGCCCGAAGAAGCGAATCATGTCGCCATTCGTCAGACCGATCTTAAGCTCGTTGGCGAGCAGATCGCCCACATCCAGGGTATTGTCCCCAGCGCCGTAACTATGATTCGGAACGGCTCCGAGAATCCATTCGTCAGCAGCCTGTGCGGCTTCCGTGCAGGGACGAAGCTCATCGAACGAATCGGTAGCAGCTGTGGTTGTTCCAAGTGCGAGGGCAACATCGTCAAGAGAAACGGTACCCTCAACGACTACGCTGCTAAGGTCATTAACGGCGGTAGCTTGAGAGTTCATAGCCAGCGGCTCTTGCGACGTGTTGAGTTTAGCCATCACCGTGCCGTGACTATCGGTCTTATAGATGTCCCATGTCTCATTCCCGTGGTCGAGATGAACGGCGATTCCCTTCCAGGTATCGGCCGCGACGGCTCCCAAGTTGACCCATGCTGTATCATGGTTCGCATAGAGGTTTCCGTCGTAGAGATAAAATGCGGCCACGGTTGTCGCATCAGGTGTAGTAGCGAAGTCATCTGGCTGTGTGCCAAATTCCGTCAGCTTGGCGTAAGTCTGAAACCACACATTGGCGGGGGCTCCAGAAACGCCAAGTGTTATGCCATCCGATACGGACGCAGAGCTGGCTGAGCCATCCGCTCCAGCGTCGGCGACAATTTGGGCGGTACCGCCCGCACCTGTCCAAGGGTCCGCCAAGGCAGTCCCAGCGGTGTCAGTGAAATTCGTCGAATAAGGAAGGGTGGTCGCTCCGATTGCGGCTCCCGCAATCACGGCCAGCGCGCTTGCCAATGCCATACTGCGTGTCAGTTGCTTCATTCTGTTGCCCTCTCTCTAGTTGTTTTCCGAACCTCTGGACTCGAACTAGTTTGGTACTAGGGAATTCCCTTAGTACGCTTCCATTATGGCATTGTTGGCCACGTGTCGCAACAAGAAAGTTCGTCTTTTTGTCGTGAACTCTAGCGCTACTCCTGATCAACGATGCCGCCCACATAACCACTAGGGATATCCCCTAGGCTGAGAAGATTATCACACAACCTCTCAAGGGAGTCAACATAAAAAATCCTAAGGGTTTCCCTTAGGGGCGAAGGAGAAAAAATGAGGGGTGAAAGATGAGACCTGAAATGGGGAAAGATGCCGTTAGCCGTATGGGGCAGGGCGTTCCCTGCGATGCGAGAAACATATTTGCTTCTCCTCTTCAGCTTTCAGGTTTCAGCCTTCAGCCCTTCTCCAAGTCCTAGTCCTGAATGTCGCGAATGAACTGATCATCGCGCCACAGTCCCTTAAGACGGGTTCCGTTGGGGTAAATGCGAATGCCCTCGCCGTGCTTCCGACCATTCTCGAAACCGCCGATGTACTCAGCCCCGTCAGGATACAGATAGCGGCCCGTTCCGTGGCGCACCCCATTGACGAATTCGCCGACATATCGCCCGCTATCGGAGAACGCATACTGACCACGCCCCGTCCGGATGCCCTTCCTGAATTCACCGTCATAGATATCGCCATTGAAAAAGCGTAAGAGACCACGCCCATGATGCACCGCATTGACAACATCGCCAGCGTACTTGTTGCCGTTCTTATAGAATACGACGCCCTTGCCTGTCATGAGATCATCCCGGAAATCGCCTACGTAGCGGGTGCCATCGGCCCGTGAGAGACTGCCCTTGCCGTGTTTCATGTCATTCGCAAATGCGCCGACATACCGCTCACCAGCCGTGGTCGTGAGCGTCCCTCGCCCGGTCTTGAGATCGTTTTCGTATTCACCCTCGAACTGGTCACCGTTCTTATAGTAGTACGTGCCCCACCCATGCATGAGACCATTCACGAACTCCCCCTCGTAGCGATCCCCATTGGGGAATGTGACGACGGAAATCGTCTCTGGGGCATTGCGCTCGCGAACAGGAACCGCAATAGACTCCAATGCAGATGAGAACATTTCGTCGACCGCTTCCCGTGAAATATCCCCAGGGTCCGCCTCATCCGCGGAGTCTGTCGCTACGGACGGTTCGGCGCCATCACCGCCGGTGCCCAGATCCCCCGGAACAACAACCACGCCGCCGGCAGACACAAACTGGTCAAGTGACTTCCGAATGCCGGCGAGCTCGCGGGCGTTAACGGCGCTCTGTTCACCAAGTTTCAGAAGTCGCTCGTTGATGCTTCGCTTGTCGCGTTCAGCAGCCGTCTCCCTCGTATCAATCCACTTTCCATGGCGTCGCTGCTCCGCCGCCAGTGTGTCCAGGCCCTGAGCGCGAACGGAACCGGCCGCGTTTAGCTTCGCAGAGATGCGCATCTGCACCCCTTCACTCTGCGCAAGCCGGTTGGTCAGCCCGCTGATGTGAAACGCGTTAACGGTCGCAACGTCTCCCACCTCTTCAACCGTATCAACCATCTCTTGTGCGTTGCGAAGGATGTAGATACCGGCGAAAAGGAACATGGCCAGCACAACGAGAAGGATGAACAGGAATACCGTGATAAACCAGAGCATCACCCGCCGACTCTGCCCTTGCTCTATGTGGATGGCATCCCGCAGCGCGTCAAGTTCGGACAGATTGCCGCCTTCGACCTCGGTCAGTTCATCAACCATGTCTTACTCCTGTTCCCCGGCCAGAGTCATGACTTTGGATATGACTAACGACCCCTTTACCATCGTAGTCTCGTCTTGCGACGTGAGAGAAATGCGCTGGATACGCAGCAGCCCGGGGGCAGACTGAATCTCGTGCAGGAAGTTGATCAGAGACAGCGTTTCAGCTTCGAAATTGCTGATTTCAACTGCATATGTCACCAGGAAATCGGTGGTCTCCGGAGTGAGGTGCTGCATAGAGATCAGGCTGATCCCGTTGCGAAGCGCCATATCATCAATGCTGCTCTTGAAGCTCTCAACCGCATCCTGCTCAGAGGGCGATACCCCAATCAGATTCTTTACCTGCTCATACTGGGCTGCAACGGAAGTCTCGTACTGGAGCACCTGCCTGTTGTGGTCGCCCTGCTTCGCGGCAACTTCAATGTCAATGTCCATGCGCCGCAATTCTCTGGCCACAGGTTTCACGACAATCTGATCAGCAACAAGAAACAGCACACAGGCACAGGCGATGCCAAGTCCGGCTTGCTCCCGGGGCGGAAGCTGTGAGAGTCGACCCAGCATCACTCATCCTCCTCAAATTGTGCCACGGCCCGGAACTTAAAGCGGCCGTCTTTGTCCATCGTCACATTACCATCTTCCGCCACCTCTCCGAATAGGGGCGAATCGCCAAGCTTCTTGAGGAAATCCCGGATGTCACTCCGCGCCGGTGCCGTCCCTGCCAAGGTGACCGTCCTTCCCTCTGCACCGATGTCCACGGTTTCAAAGTAGACATGCTCCGGAACGCTACCGTGAATTGCCGACAGAAGATTCACGACTGAGAACCTCGTGTCCTGGCGGTCAGTGGACTCGCGAATCACTTCGAGCATGCGTTCCACCTTCACAATTTCCGGCTGCGTCCGTTCGACTTCGGCAGACAACGCCGCGAGGCTGGAGGCTTTGAACGAGTAGGAGATCATGGCATACATTGATGCGGAGACCATCGCAGCCATGAACAGCGATGCGAGGGCGGTGGATGAGAAAGCGGTACTCAGAAGCGTCTTTCGCATACGGACGACATCAGGGACAAAATTAAACTCCATGGAGGCGGAATCCAGAGCCATACCAATCAAAGCCGTCAGCGAGGCTGTCGCATAGCGAGAATCTCCAAGATCGCCAGCCCCCTTGCCCAAACTGACATCGGCCAGACAGTCGGCCTCTTCGCACGGCATCTCAAGCGCCGTGCCCAGCTCGTTCGCAAGACCTTCGATGTGGACGCCAGCGCCCGAGAGGGTAATAGACTCGATTTCTCCATCACGCAAATCACCACGGCAGGACTCAAATGCGCGCTTCACCTCCTGCATGAACTTCTCTGAACTCTCTTCGCGCGATTCCAGAAGCTGTTTCGCCCCGACCAAGATACTCTTGGTGAAAACGACCTCACCGCGATGCAGTACGAGGACCTGCGAATAGAAGGAGTCAACGTCAATCACCGCCACGTCTTTGTCCTGAGGTTCACTTCGCGTTCGGTGCAGGAACCAGCTCAGGACGCCTTCAGAGCTCACGCCCATATGCTCAACCCCAAGGCCAGCCTGTTCGATCTCGTAGAAACGCTCCCTCACAATGCTACGCTGAACAATAGCCAGCATAATGCGCGTGTACGTGCCCTGACGCGTCAGACCAAGCGGCTTGTAATCCGATAGAATCTCGTCACGCGAATAGGGGGTCTGGCGCCCGATCTGAAGCTCAACCATGTCCGCAATCTCGGCGGCATCAGTTGAAGGCAATTCCAGAAGCCTCAGGTTGACCGCCTGACGAGGCAGACAGGCAAAAACCGCCGATGAGGAGAATTTTCCGGCCTTCAACGCTCTAGAAATCGTCTCAAAAATGGCGATATCAGCGTCAATGGGCTCCAAACGCACCTTTGACAGCACAACACCGCCGCTGCCGGCATCTACCTGGACAAGCTTGATCCAGTCGTTACCAATCTCTATGAACACGGCGCTCTTGCGGGGCTTGCCCGCTGCACGTTGCAGCTTTGCTTCTTTGTTTGCCATCAGTTCCGCCCTACTTCGTCCTGCGACTCAATGCTACCGAAACTCCCGCCAGGAGACGAACGTCCCACTGCGTTTATCGAAAACAAACTCGACCGCTATTCCCGGCCTCTCGCCCTCTCCCGCCACGGCAAAAGAGATCCCCCTAAACACGGTTGACATCCTATCAAGTCCAGACGCGGGGATATCATTGAACAGCCCGCGTTCATCCCCCGTGAGACCCAACTCCTCCGGCGCGTCCCGAATATCGTCATCGGTGCGAAAAGCACCGCCGCCTCTCCGAAACTCGCCAATTTTCTCTGCCAACGATTCGCACACATCAACGTCGATCTCGTGACTCGCGTGCGCCTGCGCCAAGGCAGCAATAACCGGCTCCGGGGCACAATTCATGTTCACATGGCCGGTCCCATACACCGTTACGTATGGAGCCAGCCGTGCATACAGCGCCCTGTCCACCCCCTTAACCATCCGCAACTCGCTGATATTCCGCATCCGCCCATTGGCACAACGATACGGGGGCGATTGGCTCGCATAGTAGCCACTCTCCGCCCCTCCTGTCAACATCTCATCATTCTCGTCAATCCAGTCCGCAACCGCAGCAACAATGGGTTCAGCCTGCCCGGCACTGAGCTCTCCAACAGACGAAATTAGAGCGACCAAAGCCGCCTTCGACTCATCGTCATCAAGGATCGTGTTGATATTCAGTCGTCCATCCTCACCAATAATACCGATATTGGTCACCGTGACTCCGTCACTTCCCGAGGAAAGAAACGCAACGGAACAGAACCCACCCCCAACCGTGATGTCCTTGAAGTCATCCTCACCCCGGTTCCACGCGTCGGCGGCAATACCGTCCCATTCATTCGTCTGGCTCAGAGCCACAACCAGTGCCATCTGAGCCCCTGCCTCGGCTAGACAGCGCTGCTCGGTGCGGCTCGACAGTCGCTCCGCCGCAGACATCGCGGCAGAGACATGCATGCCGACCGCCACGGTCAACGCGGTCAGGAAGAACAGAACCCAGAGTACCAGGATCAAGACGCTCCCCTGCCGACTCCCTGCTTTCAGGGATCCTTCAGCGCAGAATTGGTTTTGGCATAAATCCACGGGTTTACTCCTGCTGCCCTGGGACGAGAACGGTACGCTCCAGAGCAGATGCTCCCAACGCTCCTCCCGAGAGTTGGATCCGGACCTGCTGCGGAAGATTTGATGTGCTCTGCCAAGCGCTCGTCCAAGGGGTCACCGCTCCGTCCTCCGAAGCGCTGCGGAATGCCAGACGCATCGTAACATCACCAGAAAGGAGAAGCTCCCCTCCCCCCGAGACATCGGAAACCGGATCTCCCAGCGTCGTGACAGATCGAACAACACCATCACCTGGGTTTTTCCAATAGCGGACAACAGCAACATCCACACTGTCGCCAAATTCCGCCACGGGAACCACCTGCACAGTGGCGAACTGCATGCGCGAAGGAGCCCCCTTGAATGGCAGCCCCGGCACGCCTACCGAGTTCTTCAAGTCGCGCTCCAACACTTCGAAGGCAAGATAGGCGTCGGTCTCGCCGCGCCCAAAATCGCGGGCCCGTTCATAGGCTCGGACTCCACCCATGAAGCAGGCGACAATGACAGAACCCACAGAACCCATGATGAGCAAGACCACGATCAGCTCAATCAGCGAGAAGGCAGAAGCTCGAGTACGGTTCACAACGCCCCTCCACTCAAACCAGTGTCGGGAGGAGGTGGGACATAGACAAGCGTGGAGGCCGTGTAGATCCGCTCGCTCCCCTCGCGCCACACAGATGCTCCCACCTCGTGAAGATTTCCAACAGATGTCACGCTTTCAGCGTTTCCAGCGGGTTGTGCTGCCGCTGCCACATCAAGCCGCCAGAGGTAGTCGGCGAACGGTTCATCAAAACGCCCCCTTGAGCCAACCCCGGAGGGATCATCCCCGGCAAGCGCAACGGCCTGTGCCTCGACGATTCTTGAACGCAACAACATCTCACAACGCGTCTTGTCAGCAGCACCGTCGAGAGCGCTGAGAGATGCGTGCAGCCCCTGCAGAACCGCAACAATACCTGTCGAAAGGATGACGACCGCAATGAGGACTTCAACAAGAGAGAACCCAGCCTGAACGCATTTCCTGTCGTTCGGCAGGCCGCCCTTATGGGCCCTCAGGAAGTGGCATATACTATCCCTGGCCATGAAACGCCCCCCCCTGAAGCAGACGCGAGACTCTAGTCGCTCCAATTGTCCACATCATCTTCGCTGCTTGCCAGGTCGGGACCATCAGAAGAGAGATCGAAGCCCGTCGGATTGTGCTCGCCCTTGAACTTGTACTTGTAGGGGCGGCTCCAGGGATCAACGGCGGCCTTCTCAAGATACGGGCCCTTCCAGTTCTTCGCGGATGCAGGTTTCGTCATCAGCTCACTCAGGCCGCTCGGGTACGTACCATTATCCAGCTTGTAGAATTTCAATGCCATCGTGATTGACGCAATTTCCCCCTTCGAAATATTGATCTTTGCGTCATCGGCGCGGTCAAGAAGACGAGGCAACACCATGCCAGCCAACGCAGCCATAATGATCACAACAATCATCAGTTCAATCAGTGTGAATCCACTCCGCTTACTCATTGAGTCTCCTTCCCTCTTCCGTCTTCCACATTTCAAGAACCGCCGGCAAGCTGCCATGCGGACCACTGTTGTTCTAGCTGCTCCATAGTAGAGAGGGTCTTGGGATAAGTAAACCGCAAAGCCCCGTCCAACGTCTTGCCGTCTCGAAGTTGCCGACAGAACCGGGCGAACCGATCCCGGCCATGGACCTCCACCAAGAATTGGACCAACGACGCAGCCTCATCGTAGAAGAGACGAACCAGTCGGGCATCGCGGCTCGCATGCACATCCATTCTCGTTAAGGTGCGAAGCGGAATCCACTCACGAAGCGGTTTCCTTGGTCGGCGTGAACCGGCCCGCTCACACCACTGTGCGACCCCTTCATCCAACCAGAGCGGAATCGCACCGTCGAATCCTGTGTACTCCCGAAAAATCAGATGCGCCATCTCGTGCGGGAGTCTTGATTCGAGAAACAGAGCGCTGCTGCCGAACGCCTCAATGGTGCGATGACGAAAATTCGCCTTCGCCACGGCCCACGAAGGGGCACCTGTCTCCCTGATGAACTCCTGATGGCTCGCATAGAGCTTGATTCTCGCTCTGCGCTCCCAGAGCCAGAAATTGTCGAGGCGTCGAAAACCTAGCAGTTTCACAATCGAGCTGTAGTACGCCTCGGCGTGCCGAAGCACCTCACTCGAATCTACTGAATCTGACTTGAAAGCGATAATGAAGTGCTTGCCCTTCAACTCGTGCCACGCATTGTCTGAAGCCTTAGCATGGGCATAGCAGCCGGAAAGAAGCAACACGAGGCAGACAACGGACATCACCGTGCCCCGCCCCCTCATAGCAACGAGCCACGAGCCTCTCACCGCAAACCACTCCCAATCTCAAAGATGGGTAGCAACATGGCAAACACGATAAATCCCACAATAAGACCAACGACCAGGAGCAGCACAGGCTCGATGAGCGATGTCGCCATACGGCTCTGTCGGTCGACGCATCCCTCGTAGAATCGAGCGACCTCGTTGAGAGACTCATCGATCCGGCCCGTCTCTTCACCAACGGCCAGCATGTTTCCCACAAAGGGGGGAAAGCAGGCAGACGCCTTAACACTTGCTGAAAGCGTCATTCCATGTGTAACCGTTCGGGCTCGAACCGCCTCCACTTCGCCTCGCATGACCGCGTTATGAATGGCATTTCCACTCAACTTGAGTACACGGTCCACCGAAACCCCAGAGTCTATCAGCAATGCGAAGGTTCTCGCAAAACGAGCCAAGTCCACATTCCGAAGAAAGTGCCCCACCAAAGGCAGACGCAATTTCAGACTATCTACGAAGGTCCGGCCGCGGTCCAGAGCCGCCAATCTCTGAAACACGACAACAACAAGCCCAACGCCAAGCACCAGCCAGTACCAGTAGCGAGAGAAGAACCCACTGACGCCCAGTAGAATCTGGGTCGCAAGCGGAAGGTCCTGATACCCCTCGAAAAGCGCCATCACACGAGGCATGAAGAACGACAGAAGCACAAAAACGGTCACGAACCCCACCACGGCAACCAGAACGGGATAGGCCATCGCCGCCTGAACCTTGCGGCGATTCTCCTCCTCAACGTCACCGGCTTCGGCCAACCGAAAGAGAATCGTGTCCAGAACGCCACCTGACTCACCCGATTCCACCATATTGACGTACAACTCGGGGAAGAGCTTCTTGTATCGGCGCATCCCTTCAGACAGCATACTTCCGTCGCGGATCGCGGCCTCCATGTCCCCGATGACAGCCTGCAAGCGGCGATTTTCAGTCTGATCTCCAATCGTACCCAGCGCACGCAGAATCGGGACGCCGGATCGCAACATGCTAGCAAGTTGCCGCGTGAATACCGAGACATCCGAAGGACGAATTCCACGTTGAGAGGGTTGCGATTTTGCCTCGTGACCACGCCCCTTAGGGCGGACCCAGATCGGAATCAGCCCCATCGCTTCGATACGGGCAACGGCTGATGCTTCCGATTCGGCGACCAGCTCTCGCTCGACCGTCTTGCCCGGACCATCCTTTGCTCTAAAAATGTAGCTCGGCATGACAGCCCCAGTTAGACGGCGGTAACGCGCATGATCTCTTCAACCGTTGTGAGCCCTTGTTCGACCTTGGCCCATCCGTCGTCAATCAACCGCCCCATGTCAAGTTCGTCCGCCCGCTCGCGGATCTGGTGAGCCGAAGCCTTGGACAGAATCAGTTCGCTAATCTCGTCATTCAAGGTCAGGAACTCGCAGATGGCAACGCGCCCCCAAAACCCGCACTTATTGCAGCGATCGCAACCCTTGCCCCGGTAGAGCGTGCGCTCATCCACGTGGTACGACTCCCGGCAGCTGGGGCAAATCGTCCGAACCAGTCGTTGGGCCATAAAGGCCTGCACCGTTGAGGTGATGAGATACGGGTCAATTCCCATATCAATCAGGCGCGCCGCGCCACCTGCCGCATCGTTGGTGTGAAGCGTACTCAGAACCAGATGACCCGTCATCGCTGTCTGGACCGCAATCTCTGCAGTCTCCCGGTCACGCACCTCGCCCACCATCATGACGTCGGGGTCGTGGCGGAGCATACTACGAAGCGCATGCGAAAAGGTGAGACCGATCTTGGTGTTGATCTGCGTCTGGGTGATCCCGCGCAGCTCGTACTCGACCGGATCCTCGATCGTGATGATCTTGCGCTCACGCGTGTTCAGACGACTCATGCAGGCGTAGAGCGTGGTGCTCTTACCACTACCCGTTGGGCCCGTAACAAACAGAATCCCGTGCGGAGAGCTGATCATACCATTCAGCATGCCCAACTGCTCCTTATTGAACCCCAGCTCACCAAGGTCAAAAATCATCGATGAAGGGAGAATGCGGATTACAATATCCTCCCCATGCATGGCAGGGACAATGGAAACCCGGAGATCAAAATTGCGGCTTTCGATGGAGACTCGCGCGCGGCCATCCTGCGGCAAACGGCGCTCGACAATATTCAGCCCAGCCATCAGCTTGATCCGAGAGACAATGGAAGGATAGAGCGAGCTCATTCTATCGGAAACGTTCGTATCGTAGAGCACGCCGTCAATCCGGCGGCGAACCACAACCCCGCTTCGGTGCACTTCAAAGTGAATATCGGTTGCGCGATCCTTGATTGCATCCTTAAGAAGCTGATTCACCAGCTTCACCACAGAAGCGTCAGACGCCTGTTGCTCGATGTCCAGGGAGTCGGACGCGATCTCCTCCGCTTCACGTTCCGGGGAGCGAGCCAGGATGC
Source organism: Verrucomicrobiota bacterium (assembly GCA_018645275.1). Lineage (GTDB taxonomy): Bacteria > Verrucomicrobiota > Kiritimatiellia > UBA8416 > UBA8416 > JABGOW01. The sequence continues at coordinate 2,792 of JABGOW010000164.1, read as the reverse complement.
GTTCCACCGTGTCCGCCCCGACACCGTAGTGGCGTTGTAAGGCATCCTCGATGTCTGATCGACAGGCGAGAACGCGCTCAACGCGGAGACTCAGGTTGGTCTCAATATCTTCGGCTGCGCGCAGATCCAACGGATCGGAGACAGCAATGGTAAGGCTGCGGGAGGAGAGGCGGATCGGAACGATGTGATAGTGCGCCGCGAGTTTGGCGCTAATGCTGCGGGCAGCAGATGCCTCAATCGGGGTCTCCCGAAGCGATACGAACTCGAGTCCATGCAAACGCCCGTAGACTTCAAGAAACGCGCCCTCATCCACGAACCGTTGCTGCACAAGAACAGACGCGAGCGGACTGTACGCAGCCGACGCGGCCGCTTCCGCCTCAATAAGGCGTTCCGGGGTTATCAGGCCTTCACTAACAAGGGTTTCCGTTAACGTTGACATCTGAAGGGGAATCTACCCCCCCCCCGCTTGAGATCAAAGCGCAAAATTGCCTAAGGTGCAGACGCTTCAGCATCCCGCAGAGGTCAATCCCACAACAATACGGTGGGATTGCCCCCAAGACGGGCCTGCGAAATGAACTACAGCTCGACTTTGCCGATCATGTAGAACTCATCTTCACCACGGGAATCCGTCTTGCCGTCGATAATCATCTCGATGCTATCGAGCGTCTCTCCAACGCGCACAAAGGCTCCCTTGCGACCCGTAAATGCTTCCGCCACGAACATCGGCTGCGTCAGGAAGTACTGGATCTTCCGCGCTCGCTCATAGAGCGTGCGGTCCGCTTTCGAGAGCTCATCGATACCAATAACGGCTACGATGCGTCTCAGTTCGTCGTACTTGGTGAAGATGCGCAGAACCTCCTGAGATAGATCGAAATGGCGCTGTCCAACAATCGCAGCATCCAGATTCGAACATGAGGAAGTCAGCGGATCAATGCCGGGATAGAGCCCCAGCTGCGTCCGTTCTCGCGAAAGCACCATCACCGCATCCAAGTAGCTGAAGATCGCGACCACGGCGGGGTCTGTCAAATCATCGGCGGGGACATACACGGCCTCAAATGCAGAGATCGAGCCCTTGATACGCTCATGCACATCTCCGACTTCAGATCCCAGCGTCGGCTGATATCCCGTTTCAGAGGGCGTCCGCCCCAACAGCGTTGAGATCTCGGCCCCGGCCTGAACGAAGCGGAAAACATTGTCCATGAACAACAGTACTTCACGGCCTGTTGTCTGCAAGTACTCAGCAAGCGTAATCCCCGTCTGGACGACATTGAACCGGGCGCCCGGGGGTTCATCCATCTGACCAAAGGCCATCATAACCTTCTCAAGAATGCCTGCTTCCTTAAACTCATGGTAGAGCTCGTTACCCTCTCGAATGCGCTCGCCAATACCGCAGAATACGCACGCCCCATCGTGCTCTTCCACAATGTTATGAATGAGCTCGGAGATCAAAACCGTCTTTCCGCAACCGGCACCACCAATAACACCTGTCTTGCTTCCCTGCAGAACGGGGAATAGGAGATCAACGGCTTTGATTCCCGTTTCAACAATCTCCGGCTTGTTCGATGCCAGTTTGCTGACGTTCATCTCGACACGCGATATGTCCTTATGGATCGAGGCGGTCTTCTCGGTCTTGATTGGCCCCTTTCCGTCCAAGGGCTGTCCCATTACATTGATAATTCGCCCAAAAAGCTCATCGCCGATCGGAATATGCAAAGACGACCCCATCGCGGTTGCCTTCGCATTTCGCTGGAGGTTAAGCGTTGAGGAGAGCGCTACGCACCGCGCCAGATTTCCCTCAAGATGCTCGGCCACAAGCAATGTCAGTTCTCGCCCGTCGAATGTCTTTGTCACAATCATCTCATGCATGTCGGGCATGTCTTCGATGGCATTGAATTTGACGTCTACAACAGGGCCCTGTACTGCCACAACTCTGCCGTTTGCCAGAACCGCGTCCTCTGCCGGAGCAACCATCTCACTCATTATTACCTCCCTAAACTGCTCTGGGTTCTGTCAAGAGCCTCCAAGCTCTTGAGTCCTGAACCTTTTGTTTATCAAGGGGTTACGGCGCATTGACCGTTCTCCCCCGTTGTAAGCATTCGGTGAACCCGTCTTTCTGTCATCCTGAGCTTGCCGAGGATCTCGTGCTACACGGTAATCCTTGAGATCCCTCGACAAGCTCGGGATGACAAATGGTTATACCGAACGGGTTTACCGTCCCTGTAAGACCTTGCCCGTCAACCACGCCAACTACGCGGCGGGGCGCTTCTTCTTTCGACTCTTCGTACTCTTGGCGGCGAATGACTCTCGCATTCCCTTATCAACAAGCTCGTGCGTGGCTTTCGTACACTTGCGCTTCACCTTCTCATATTCCTTCTCGACCTTTTGAACGCTCCCCTCAAGATGCATCGCTCGCGCCGAGAACTCGGCCAGCTTGCCATCCTCAAAGACTTCACACAGTTTCGACGTCACCCAGACGCCAACCAAATACTCAACCATAGCGTCGTATGAAGACTCCACAATCACTTCACGCGCTTCAGCCAGAAAACGCCGCGTCCCGGCATGCTGGCTGACTTCGCTCTCCGACGTCTTGTCAAAAAGCTCACCGCACGGCAGCAGGTTGATCACCTCAATGGTCTGGGAACTGAACGACAACGCCTTCGGATAGGCCACCATCAGCTTTCCAATGCGCTTTTCCTTCACCTCTTGCACCAGGTAGTCCTTGATGACCACAGCCTGCTCGTAGATTGTATCCTGCCCGATGCCGCCAAAGAACTTAAACTTCCGGGGCTGAT
>JABGOW010000553.1 GCA_018645275.1 Verrucomicrobiota bacterium | reverse complement strand
ACTAGCCAGCAGACAAAGGGCCCCCGAGGGGGCCCTTTGAGTTCCTGTTTTCGCCTTGTCCTCAGCTTGGCAAATCGTCCGTTGTGTTGTCATCTCCGGAAGACGTGCCAGGAACGGGACCAAGCTTCATCTTGCTTTGCTTAAGCCGATAGCTGTCGCCATTCACCTCCAAGATATGGACATGGTGGGTGAGGCGATCAAGCAATGCCCCTGTCAGACGCTCCGATCCGAATACCTCTGTCCATTCGTCAAACGGCAGGTTGCTGGTCACCAGGATGGAACCCCGCTCATATCGCTGGCTGAAGACTTCGAACAACAGCTCGGCCCCTGTTTTTGAGAGCGGCACAAACCCGAGTTCATCAATGATGAGCAACTTGTAGCCCGCAAGCTGCTTCTGCATGCGGAGCAGTCGTTTTTCTTCTCGGGCCTCCAACAGTTCGTGAACCAGGGCTGCTGCCGTGACAAAGCCGACGGATAACCCTCTTTGGCAGGCTGCGAGGCCTAGCCCAAGTGCGATGTGCGTTTTCCCCGTCCCGCTGTTACCGAGAGCTATGACATTCTCCCGGCGTGTGATGTATTCACATCGAGTGAGTTCACGGACCAGAGCCTTGTTGATACTGGGCAAGGCCAGGAAGTCGAAGCTGTCCAGGCTTTTAATTGTTGGGAATTTGGCCTCCCGAATCCGCCGCTCCACCATCCGCCGCTCGCGCTCAATCAACTCCAATTCGGATAGACGCAGCAGATAGCGAGGGTGGTCCAGGCCTTCGGCAGCGCACTGCTGGGCCACCTTGTCATACTCCCTGAGAAACGTAGGCAGTTTCAGGGCTTTCAGGTGATGTGTTAGAAGTAACTGTGGGGTTTCGTTCATGCCGGTGCCCCGTTCAGCAGGGACGAGTAGGCACAGACCTGAGTCGCCATGACTTGGGCATTGGGAAGGTACGGGTAGACATCAAGGTCAAGCCGGGGCGGCTTCTGTTCAATGTGGCAGAGCAGTAGATGCTTAACCGCGTCAAAGCCGATCGCTCCCAGCTGTAGGGCTTGCTTGACCGCAGATTCGACATGGTCGAGGGAGAAGGCTTCCATCAGTCGCAATACCTGAACATACTCCCGCTTGCCTGCGGTGCCCATGCGACCCTCAAGCGACCGTCGCAGGAGAGAAAAGCATTCGGGCAGTTGCCAGCCAACAAGCGGTGCCGCCTGGTCCAGGGCCTTGATTTTCTTCTCCAGCAACGCCAGGTAGTGCAGTGGGTCAAAGATGAAATCTTCCTTCGCGTACGAGCGTGCATGCTTGGCAATGCATTCCGTCCCACAATGGATTTCGATTCGATCGACATAAGCCTTGATCAAGACTTCCCTGTGGCCGTAGGTCGTCGGAACCGAGTAGTCATTGGTCTTGTGGCGCACCAACGAGGTGGAACTCACCCGAGTCGAACACTTGGCGCATGCATCATAAGGGACCGCAGGCAATGGCAGAAATGCCTCCAGATCGCGTTGCAGCCGTTGCCTGATGGTTTCTTCGTGGCCCCGAAGCGTTTCTCCCTGTCGCTTGCGACAACAATCCTCCAGGTAGGAGTTAAAGGTCTCGTAGCTGGGAAAGTGAGGGATCGGAACCATGAAGTTGCGGCGGGAGAATCCCACCAGTCCCTCCACCTTGCCCTTGTCATTGCCCTTTCCAGGACGCCCGAAGCGGTCATCAAATAGGTAATGGGACTGCAACTCAGCAAAGGTGCGAGAGCGCACGCGCTTGCCATCCCCGAGAATGCGAGCGACTGCGATCTTGGTGTTGTCGTAAAGAATGGACTGTGGCACCCCACCGAAAAAGGCAAAGGCAGCGTTGTGCCCGTCACAGAAGGCCTCCGTGGTCTCGGCAGGATAAGCTTTGACGAAAATGGCATCACTCTGAGGGATGGAGAAAGCAAAAAAGTGAGCCTTTTGCTTAATACCGGCGATCACGACTACGGCTTCACCGAAGTCTGCTTGAGCATGGCCAGGGGGATGAACCAAAGGAATGAACATCTCCCGCGAGCGCAAGGTCTGCTCCCGCACGTAGTCCTTAACGATGGTATAGCCGCCGGTAAAATCGTGTTCATCTCGCAAGCGCTGTAGAATTCGCTTGGCCGTGTGGTGCTGTTTCTTGGGGCGCAGCTTGTCATCTGCCAGAATGGCATCAATGATCCCAGTAAACCCGCCCAGCTTTGGAGAATGAATCGGTTGCGACCGCCGATACCCAGGGGGGATAGAAAAACTGAGCATTTTATTTATTGTCTGACGATGTAACCCGAAAACATCGGCTGCCTCTCGTTTGCTCATCCCCTCGACATAACACGCTCTTCTGACCCGCTGGTACATTTCCACTGTATACATCCCTCCTCCCTTCCGTCGATCTTCTTACGGACAGATCGGATGGAAGGCTCTAAACCGGTACACTTTTGTACCGGCGCAACCGA
>JABGOW010000563.1 GCA_018645275.1 Verrucomicrobiota bacterium | reverse complement strand
CGGCAACAAACGGCCAGACTTCGTCATTCCACGGGGTGCCGAGACTCGACGGCGGTACAGTTTCGCCGAATGGCCCGCGCAGGGAATAGAGCTGCCCGCCCTTGCCGATGCGCAGGGCATAGGAGTTGTCCTTGTCCTGCACATGCCTGATCTCGCGGTGAAACACCCACTCTTCGTTCAGCCCTTCCCCCCAGAGGCTGCCGCTGGCTTTGTAGGTCGCAGACATGCGCGTCTTGCCCTGGCTAGCCTCCGGGACGCTGGCCACGGATTCGGGGAACAGGTCGAGCATCACGGATGGAGTTGCCTGCCAGGCGGTGTCTTCTTTTCTGGTGATGTTGAGCATCTCTTCGACCGGTTCGGCCACCGGCAGCTCGTTCTTCACTACGATCTTGAGGTTATCGAGGAAGAGGTGGGCGTCCTGCTTGCCCGCCATCATGAAGTAGATCCAGTTGACCTGCTGGACTTTGTCCAGAGGCTGTTCCAGAACCCGGGACCCCAGCTTTGTGTCCACGACCTTCACGACGGCGGTGCCTTCTGCCACACCCATCGGAAGGGCCATCTCACAGTGTACCCACGTGCCCGGGGTGACCGCTGCTTTCCTGCCACCGAAGGCAACGTTCTCCTTGGAGACATTCATGCCAATCATATGTGCAGGAGGATGGAGGGAATAGTCCCGCGTCATAAGGCTCAGGTCATTGCCGTTCTTTTCAGGAATGAGGATATCGAAGGAGATGTTCAGCACACCGCTACGCACATCTTCCTTCAGGCGGTCCAGCCACCAGATCAGGCCGGCATGGTGGGCGAGCTGCTTGGTGGAAGCGTTGATGAGCTTGAGTGACTGCTTCCCGGCGGCTGCCCGCACAGTTGTGACCTCAACTCCGGCTCTGTCTTCAGGATCGGTGGCGGGAAACATGCAGCGCAGGCGTGGGGTAGGGGCGTGCAGCCGATACCCCGACTTCTCTCCGCTGTGGGTGACGGTGACGGACTTGACGACCCCCTGCTCGAAATCGTCATCCACAATCACGCGGGTGTTCGAAGTCTGGGCGGCCAAGGGGAGGAATTCGTGTTTGATCAGGAACTGCTCCATCGACTCCAGGCAACGTGGGAAGAAATGAGGGCGGAAGCCGTAGCCGTGTTTGCCCTCCGGAATGATGTGCACGCTGAGATCAGCGCCTTTCGCTTTCAAGGCTGCTACGAAAGCCTCGCCGCCCAGAGGGCTGCTGGCCTTATACCCAATATCTTCTCCGCCATAACCTAGCCAGATGGGAGGGAGTTCCTGAAGCGTAAGGAGCGGCCACACGAGCGAACGATCTTCAATGCCGGGTTTGTGAAGGAGTACCCAGGCGCTTTCGCCAAGGATGGCATTGGGCACGGCACTAATTGACAGATCATCGTCAGGGTCATCGAGATCATTGCGGCAGGTGGCCAAAGCCAGAGCTCCACCGGCGGAGTCTCCACCGGCAATGACTCTATTCGGGGCGATGCCAAGTTCTGCGGCATGCTGACGCACCCAGCGGATGGCGGAGCGTCCATCTTTGGCGGCATCAAAACCGCCCCCATTGGCATTATCGAGAACTCGAAGGCGATAGGCCACGCGGATATTGACGATGCCGAGTTCCGCAAAATGCTCACAAAACTTCTGAAATTGAACGGGGTTCCCTCCAGCAAAACCTCCCCCGTGAAACCAGAGGATGACGGAACGGCGATCGCTCGCATTCCAGTCTTCGGGATAGTGGATGTGCAGGGAGAGGTCACGCCCCGGGACGCTCTTAAAGACAACGCCTGGCTGAGGATCCTCCCGGGTCTGGCGCCGGGATCCTACGGTACTTTTGAAGACTCCTTCGTCTTCGAGCAGGTTCCACGTCTTCCCCGCGTCGGCGGAGGTGGAAACTTCGCCAAACTCCATGATTTGGTTTCCATTAACATCTTGATCCCAACGGAGGTGGTGTACGCCGTAGCGAAAACGTTCCCTTACCCTCAGGCCTTCAATATCGGAAACCGGCTTCGCGCCATAGACCTGCATCGAGAGGCCAAGGGTGGCTAAGCATAGAAGTATCTGTTGTCTCATGTCTATTCCCTTGCACCTGTCACCATGGGGACGATCCTTGCGCGCTATCGTCGTCGGTGAAGCCCCCTGTATCAGAATTCATACAATATAGTCAGGGATTGGAGAGATTCCTATAGATATCCTCACCACAGGTTGTACGGTTTTTCACCGACATGCGGGAGTCAGGGATCTCAGCCGGTCAGTGCATCCACAGGCCGAGAAGGAGATTAAGGCGAAAGATTACGCCGAGGATAGCAGCCGATCCCACCCAGGCAGCGGTGCGGTCGACATCGTGCCTCCAGAGGTGATAGCGCTGGGCGTAGGGGGTATCCGTGTGTGGCTGGCATACTCGGAGGATCTTCTGCGCGATGGCGGGATCCGCGGCCGCGTTGCGTAGCTCGACCC
>JABGOW010000248.1 GCA_018645275.1 Verrucomicrobiota bacterium | reverse complement strand
CCTTTGATGCGATGAGCGTGCCGGGATCGAAGTGGTTGGTGTTGGGGGACATGCTGGAGCTCGGTGTGCATGCAGAGCCTGAGCATCTTGCCCTTGGCGCAGCTGTGGCATCAGGGAGCTGGCGGGGGCTCGTTGTCGTGGGAAAACACAGCGAAACGATTGCGGAGGGCGCCCGTGATCAAGGTTTTGCCAAAGACCGGATTTGGTGTTGTGAGAGGAATGCCGAGGTGATTGCGCTTTTGAAGCGTGAGATGAACCCCGGCGATGCCGTTCTGTTAAAGGCGTCACGTGGCGTGGCGCTCGAAGAGGTTGTTTGTGGGATGGGGAGCTAAAGAAGGAGGCGGTTATGGTTCATGCAGCGATTTTTAGTCGTCCACGCACACGTCGCTTGATGAGCGCGCTACGGCGCAAAACGACGGGGAGCGAGACTCGCGTCAATGCGGCATCACGCGGGAGTCGTCCCGTGTCGCCAAGCATGCGCAATGCGCTTGCGAATGGAGATCCACCTCCCGCCACACTCTGGGGTGAGGACTAACGTCTTCGGGTTTTGGTGGTACGTGTATGAAGTGATCGTCGGCTGAGTTCGTTGTCTGTGTTGGGCCGAAGTGGCCCGTTTTGGGTATGGGTATTCCTAAGGAATTGTTGAATGTTGTTCTATCTGTCGTTGCTTGAAAATCTCTTCTCACCCCTGCGGGTGTTTCAATATATCACCGTTCGGACGGTCGCCGGTGCGGGTACCGCATTCCTGCTATGTGTCTGGCTGGGGCCGCTAATGATCAGAACACTTCGCCAATTCAGAATTGGTCAATACGTTCGAACAGATGAATCCCCCGCACCTGCGCACGAGCACAAACAAGGGACGCCCACAATGGGGGGCGTCCTCATCATTGCCGCTATGGTCATCTCCTGTCTGTTGTGGGCAAAGCCGACAAACTTCTATGTTCAAATGTCACTTGCGACGCTGTGTTATATGGGAGCAGTCGGGTTCTGGGATGACTATGCTAAGCTCCGCAGGAAGAACGCTCGTGGTATGAGCGGGCGAGGGAAACTCCTGTTGCAGTCTCTATGGGCCGTTGTTGCCCTGTTAGCGATGCTCTCGCACCCCGAGACGGCCGAGAACGTCCGAAGCTTCATGGTGCCCTTCCTCAAGGCCCCTCTCGTTGCCGATATGGGAATACTCTTCAGTCTCCTGCTCGTGGTGATGGTGCTTGTGGGGTCCACAAATGCAGTCAATCTGACGGACGGGCTTGATGGGCTTGCCATTGGCTGCACCAGCTCTGTCGCACTCTCGTATCTCGTCATGGCCTATGCCACAGGGCATATCCATTTCGCGGAATACCTCTATATCCCATTCATTAGGGGAACCGGTGAGCTGGCCGTATTCTGCGGCTGCCTTGCGGGCGCCAGCCTGGGTTTTCTCTGGTACAACTGTCACCCGGCTCAGGTCTTTATGGGGGATACAGGAAGTCTGGCAATCGGCGGAGCCATCGCGATGGTTGCCATCCTCATCAAGCAGGAAGTCCTGCTTGTCGTCGTCGGGGGAGTCTTCGTAATGGAGGCCGTGAGTGTCATTTTGCAGGTCGCATCGTTCCGGCTGAGGGGGGGCAAGCGCATCTTCAGAATGGCCCCCATTCATCATCATTTTGAGAGACTCAACTGGAGTGAAACGCAGGTTACGATTCGGTTCTGGATTATGTCGATCATCTTCGCGCTTCTCGGACTGCTGACGCTCAAGATCCGGTAGTGGGCGACCAGGTGCCGATGTCAGTGGAGTAGCCCCCACTCTCCGAGTGGTAGGGCCAGAGCAGGTGGAGTGTGTGGCATCGTACCTCCGCCAGATCATTCAGGATGGAAACTTGGAGTGCGGTGGCAGAGGCGAGGCACGAGCCGGCGACACCGCTTTGGGTGCCGTGGAGCGCAGGGGGATGAGCAGATGACGTTGATTCTTGACGGCGGTTCTTTGTGAATTGTTCACGCGCTCCGCGCTCGCAGAAAGCGGCGTCGACGGGCTCGTTCCTCGCCCTCTGCCGCCGCACTCCAAGGTGCGTATCAAGTGACGATCGCAGAACGCTAGTACAACGTTGAAGTTTCAGACTAGGCAAGAGTAGAAAATGTCAAAGAATGCCATAATTCTAGGTCTCGGGGTGAGTGGGGTTGCCGCCGCACGGCTTCTGCTTCAGCAGGGCAGCCGCGTTACGGTGGTGGATGCTTCCGATGCCGCCTCGCTATCCGACCGGGCGGATGCTTTGCAGTCGCTGGGAGCCCGCGTATTACCGGAGGTCAAAGCCCTGCCGGAAGCATGCTACGATCTGTGTGTACTTAGCCCCGGAATCGACCAGAGCGATCCGTGGGTCCAGGAAATGGAAGACCGCGGGGTAGAGGTTATATCAGAACTAGAGCTAGGCTATCGCCATTGCGCGTGTCCCATTATCGCGGTAACGGGAACGAATGGGAAAAGCACGCTGGTCAAGCTTCTGCATGAAATGCTGACGGCTGGTGGACGTCGCTCCGCCATTGGCGGGAACTATGGGATTCCACTCTCAGAGGTCGCGCTACGAAGTGGAGAGCTAGATTGGATTGTAGTCGAAGTGAGCTCCTTCCAGTTGGAGCGCGTCTCGTCCTTTCGACCAGAGATTGGCGTGCTTCTCAATATTCAGCCCGATCATCTCGATCGCCATGGCACGATGCAGGCCTACCGGGAGCTCAAGAGCCGCCTGTTCAACCGAATGGGACCGGAAGATGTGGGCATTGTCTACGAATCCGAGTTTGCTGCGATCAGAGCACTGGTGAAGTCAGACAACCGTTGGGTGACGTTCGGGCAGGAACCCGGCGCAGATGTTCGGTACGCAGCCTCACATGGTGTTGCCTATACCGATGCAAGAGGGGCGCAAGTCTCTGTCAGCGTGTCTGATACCCCATTTGACAATCCTGTGCTCGGGCTGGCTGCTGCTGCTGCCGTTGCCGTAGCGCAGGCCGCCGGGCTTGAACCTGTGGCGGTTGCCGAAGCCATGCGCCGCTTTTCCCCGCTAAGGCACCGAATGGAGACCGTGCGCGTTGTGGCAGGCGTGAGCTTTGTCGACGACTCCAAAGCAACCAATCTTGCGGCGCTCAAAGCCGGGGTTGAGATGTCAGGTTCGAGAATTCACCTCATCGCGGGGGGGCAGCTCAAAGAAAAACAGCTCAAGTTTGTCAAAGAAGTATTGGCAATGAATGTTGCATGTGTCTATGTTATAGGCGATGCGGCTGACATGATGATGCTTGCATGGCAGGATGCCGTGACGTGTGTGATATGCGTGGATCTTGAGACGGCCGTTGGAGAGGCATGGAAACGTGCGACTTCAGGGGAGACGGTGTTGTTGTCCCCTGGGTGTGCAAGTTTCGATCAGTTCAAATCCTATAAGGATAGAGGCGAACAATTTAAGAGGATTGTGGAGGATATCAATGAGGAGAGAAGACATGAAGACATCATTTCTGGTTAGCGCCGTTGTTGGAGCTCACTGTGTTGCCGTTGGAAGCGCACTTCTGATTCAGGGCTGCGGCACGACGCGTGGTCCAGTGTCCATGCCTGAAGAGGGTCCCATGCCTCCTTCCGGCGTCACCGAAACGTATACGCCACCGGTCGCAGAACCGGTCGTCGAGACCCCGCAGCCCGCACCGATCCTCGTCCCGCAGGCCAAGACGTGGGAGGTCGACGAGTTTACGACGTATGTTGTTGGCAAAGGAGACACGCTTTCGCACATCGCGAAGCGCTATGGAGTCTCCATTGCGGAAATTATGACGCTCAACAATATTGCCGATCCCAACAAGGTTCGCCTGGGTCAGAAGCTGATGCTTCCCGGCAAAATTGATGTGTCGAAGCCGGCAAAGCCTGCCAAGAAGCCGGCGAAGCGCGCCCGTCGTGCCCTGCCTGCCGGAAGCAATACCTATGTCGTGCAGCCAGGAGACTGTCTTTCGGTTATCGCTGCGAAAGCTGGCGTGAAGACCAAGGCACTCAAAGAGGCCAATGGGATGTCGGACGACAAGATCTTCGTCGGCCAGACACTTGCCATTCCCGGTGGTAAGCCAATTGCGACTCCCGCTGCAAACACTAAGCCTGCCGTCAAGCCGCCGGTCCAGAAACCGGCACCTGCTGTTGCTCCGACTCCCGTCACGGCCATCGAGGAAGAACTCCCGATGGTGGACTTGGAGCCAGAGCAGCCCGAACCCTCCAGCTCGGCGACGATGTATGCAGTTCAAGCCGGTGATGACATTCTCACCGTTGCTTCCGAGCACAACGTGAGCATTGCGGACCTGCGTCGCGTTAACCGCCTTTCGTCAGATCTACTTGTGCCGGGGCAGAAGCTTGTGATCCCGACGCAGGACTGAGGTGGCGAGTGCCCCCCGTCAAGGGACTTCTCGTTTTGCGTTGAACCTTGGACTGGAACCATGCGTCGTGCCGCCACGTTGATGATTGCGTTTGTCCTGATGCTGATAGCACTCGGGATCGTGATGCTCTACAGCACCAGCAGTGCGCGCACGATTGATCCACATTTCTACCTCAAACGACAGCTTCTGTGGCTGTTTCTCTCAATTATCGCCGGCACCGCTGTCGCAAAGTTTGACTACCATTACTGGCAGCGGTTGGCGATACCGCTATTCGTCGTAACGCTGATTTTGTTGGTTCTGGTCTTTGTGCCGGGCATTGGCGCCAAGGTGAAGGGGAGTTTTCGCTGGCTGAAGTTGGGGCCTTTCCGTTTTCAGCCCTCCGAACTTGCAAAGCTAGCTTGCATCGTGGGAATGGCGACCTGGATGGCTCGTTTTGGTCGTCGTGCCAAAGAGTTTCGAATGGGGCTTTTCTATCCCTTCTGTGCGCTGAGCTGCATGATTGGACTCGTCTTTCTGGAGCCCGACTTTGGAACGACATTTGTGACCACGATGGTTGGCATGGCGATCATGTTCGTGGGCGGAACCAAGTTCACATACCTGCTCGCAACAGGCGTTGCCGGGCTTTCATTGTTTACGGTTGCCATCATGCAGAGCACAGAGCGTCTCGAGCGCATTCTCGCCTTTCTGTGGCCAGACAAGTATCCGGATCAGGCATATCATCTCGCCCAATCAAAGATTGCCTTCATTATGGGAGGCCCATTCGGCGTTGGCTTGGGAAACAGTATGCAGAAACGCTTCTATCTGCCCGAAGCCCATACGGACTTCATCCTCTCGATTGTCGCTGAAGAGCTCGGTTTCGTGGCTACGCTACTGGTGATCCTCCTCTTTGTGGGGATCTTCTTTTGCGGTATGACGATCAGCTCTAGGGCGACGGAGCCCTTTGGGCGACTGCTGGGCTTTGGTGTCACGATGATGCTTAGCCTGCAGGCTGCAATCAATGTGGGCGTGGTGACGGGGTGTCTTCCCACAAAGGGGTTGCCGCTGCCCTTTCTCAGCTACGGAGGATCGAGCCTGATGATGTCGATTGTGATGTGTTCCATTCTCCTCAGCATCGCTCAACATACCGAAGAGGATGACGGAAAGACCACGCGATCAATCAAGGATCGTGCCCACCGATTGTAGCTGTCCAAAGGGATTGACTTTCACCGCGTTCTCAGTACAGTATCCGCCTTTCCAAGCAGGAAGCGCCAACGTAGCTCAGCTGGTAGAGCAGCTCACTCGTAATGAGCAGGTCATCGGTTCGAATCCGATCGTTGGCTCCATGCTTCGCTCCTACGGAGCTACGCATGGCGCGCCAGCCTGCATTCCCGTACGGTCTTTCAATATGACTGAAGCCCGCTTCACCTACGTTTACCGATTACGCAGCAAGGTCCACCCCTCGCTAGGTCTACGCCGGGCTGCACCACTGACCTTGAGCAGCGACTCAAAGACCACAACCGTGGACATGTCCCGCACGCATCCAAGTTCGCACCTTGGAATATCGCCCCGCCGCGATTTCTGATCGGTTTGATTCGCGAAATATGGGAGTATTTCCCGCATGAATACGTTCAACGCAACACAGTGGCTACGCGAGCAGCATGTTGCTGCCGATCTTTATGATCCTGAAGAGCTGATCTCCAATTTTATGGCTGAGATGGAGTCTGGTCTGGGGGGGCGTCCAAGCTCCCTTGCCATGATCCCCGCCTACGTCGGCACCGAACAGTCCGTGCCACGCAACAAGCCTGTGGCCGTTATTGATGCAGGAGGAACGAATCTGCGCGTTTGCCTGGCATCATTCGATTTGGAGGGCAACATAGAGCTGTCTATGTTTTCCAAGCAGCCGATGCTTGGAACACAGGGAGCCTTGAGCGCTAACGCATTTTACGCTGCTCTGGCAGACGCCATTGAACCCATGATGACCATCAGCGACTCAATTGGTTTCTGTTTTTCGTTCCCCGCGGAGATTACCCCTCAGTTTGATGGCCGCTTGCTTCACTGGACAAAAGAGATCCAAGCTCCCGAAGTTGTCGGACAATGCGTGGGCCAAGCCCTTCTATCCACTCTGGCCGAGCGAGGCTACTCCAACAAGCAGGTTGTTGTGTTGAACGATACCGTTGCCGCTCTGCTGGCGGGTATGGCAAAAGGACAGACCTTCAATGCCTCAAGTTACATTGGCTTTATCCTCGGTACGGGAACAAACACAGCCTACGTCGAGCACAATGGCAATATAGCCAAGATACCGGATCTTGATCCGGCGGGATCACAAGTGATCAATGTTGAGTCGGGCGGATTCTCGAAGCTCTCCCGTGGACCACTCGATCTCAAGCTCGACGAGGAGAGCAGCAACCCAGGCCAACACGTGTTCGAGAAGATCATCTCCGGCGTCTATATGGGACCGCTCACCCTTGAGCTCTTCAAAGCGGCATGTCCTCACGCTGCTTTTTCAGCCAGGGGTTCTGCTGCTATTGAAAGCATGAATGAGCTCTCGACCATACACATTGACAATCTTCTCGCCGACAATGGTCGCGATACGGGCATCCTGGGTACGGAGACCTTTTCAGGTGAAGACCGGCAGTTTATGAGACGCGTATTCGGTGCGGTTGTTGATCGGGCAGCACTACTAACGGCTGTCAATATTGGTGCCGCCGTCATCAAGAGTGAGAAGGGCGCCGCCCAGGAACGCCCGGTCTGTGTGAATATTGACGGATCGACGTACTACAAAACGACCGGGATGCCCGAGAAGGTGCAAGCGCATCTAGCCGGCATCATGGATAAGCACGGACGGCATATCCGCTGCATACACGTAGACGATGCGCCTGTTGTCGGGGCCGCGATCGCTGGACTAACCACATTCGGTTAGACCAGCACAGATCAGACATGTCCCGAATGGCGCTCAGTTAGGACTCGTTTAGGAGGCTCCCGCCCCCGCCGGGCTTGCCCCGGTGGAGCGTTGATGTGCGGTTATTGAGAAGTCACGACCAATAATCGAAGAGCCCGAAAAGGAGCGATAAGAGCGCAGAGCTCCCTTATCGCTCGATACGGGCTCGGTAAGCTACAGTGCCCAGCAGCAGCGAGTTTCCAATCATGGCGCCACCGGGGCAAGCCCGGTGGGGGCCGTGTTCCGCTTGGCTAAGTGCCATTCTGACATGTCCCCATTCTCCTATCTGCAATGCGCCCCCAGTCAGAGCGGTTGCTTGTCGGGTTGCGTGAGTTTGAGGGGGAGATCCATCCAGTCCCGAACAACTGAGTTCTGGATTGGTTACGTGGAGCTTCCCATACAGCGGGACGGTCAACAGTCAGCCATGCTCTAAGCACATGTGGAGTTGCTGAAGTGCAGAATATAGATACTCGACCCCTATAGCCATAAACGACAGCGCTATTTGGCTTTCGGTGGGCTTGACATGGGGGCTCGCATGCGGTCTCATAAGGTGTAGCCGCTGCCCATTTCAGCATAAGAAAATAGTTCAGCAGGAGAGCTTAGATGAGTGCGAAAGAATCTGCATCAAGACAGCCCGCGTCATCGTCCAAGAAACGAGTCACCGGGAAGACGCCGGCGGCGACCTCCCGCACGAAGAAGAGCGCGACGAAGAAGGCGGCGAAACGCAAAGCGGCGGCCAAACCCGCATCCAAGTCATCGGGCGGCAAAAGGCGGTTTCCTGTTGTTGGTATCGGTGCGTCGGCGGGCGGGCTTGAGGCCCTTGAGGAGCTGCTGGGGGCCACGCCTGCCGACACGGGCATGGCGTTCATTGTGGTTAGCCACCAGCATCCGGGGCACACCAGTCTGCTGCCGGAATTGCTGGGCAAGTGCACCGAGATGTCTGTTGCCGAAGCGAAGGACGGCGACCGCCTGCAACCCAATCATGTCTATGTCGCGCCTCCAGGTGGCTACGTGGCTGTGATGGACTCGGTGCTGCACCTGATGGGCGGCCCGAAAGGGGAGATGCCCCCTTTGCCGATCGACTTCTTTTTCCGCGCACTGGCGCAGGACCAGAAGGACCGCGCCATTTGCATTGTGCTGTCCGGCACGGGCTCGGACGGCACGCTGGGGCTGAAGGCCGTGAAAGGCGAATCCGGGATGGCGATGGTTCAGGAAGTGCACTCGGCCCGCTATGCAGGCATGCCCTCCAGCGCCATTTCCACATCTCTGGCGGACTACGTCATGCCTCCGATCGCTATGCCAGCCCAGCTTGTCGCCTACGCTGGGGGCATGAATCTGTACGGCCGGGCTCAGCACGGAGACGCCGCCTCCGTTCCGCTCGACCTTGAGCAGCCGATGCAGAAGATTTTCGTCTTGCTGCGTGCCCGTACGGGGCACGACTTCTCATCCTATAAGCCGAATACGATGCGCCGTCGGATTGAGCGCCGGATCACGGTGCACGAGATGAAGAGCCCGCAGGAGTATGTATCCCTGCTCCAGGAGAATCCGCACGAGATCGACATTCTGTTTAAAGAGCTTCTGATCGGCGTGACCAGCTTCTTTCGTGACCCGGAGGCCTGGAAGGTGTTGGCCGAGAAGGCGCTTCCAGAGCTCATGGCTGTGCGGCCGGAGAACTACACCTTTCGTGTCTGGGTTCCGGGCTGCGGCAGCGGCGAGGAAGCCTACACGATTGCCATCCTTCTGCGTGAGTGCATGGGGAATGTTAACAAACCTTTTGATTTTCAGATCTTCGCGACGGACCTGGATGCCGAAGCGATCGAAGTGGCGCGGGCCGGGCTCTATCCCGTGGGTATTGCAGCTGATGTCCCTCCAGAGTTCCTTAAACGCTATTTCATCAAGGAAGACGGCGCCTACCGCGTCCGCAAGGAAATCCGAGAGATGCTCGTGTTCGCTCAGCAGAACGTGATCAAGGATCCGCCGTTCACGAAACTCGATCTGCTGTCTTGCCGAAACCTGTTGATCTATCTCAACTCACATCTGCAGAAGCGCTTGTTCCCGATCTTCCACTATACGCTGAAGGTGGACGGTCTGCTCATGCTTGGCCCGTCGGAGACGATTGGCGGGTTCCAGAGTCTGTTCGACATGGTGGACAAGAAGTGGAAGCTCTTTAGGCGTAAAGAAACGGCCGTCGCGCAGATGCTGCCTGCCATCCCGGCGCAACCGGTGAAAGAACGCGGCACTCGCGTACCGTTGGGCACATTTACACCGCCCGCCAGACCCGTGAATATCTCGTCGGAACTGGAGAAGCTTCTGCTCGGGCGTTTTGCCCCACCGTCCGTGATCGTGAATGATCGTGGCGATATCATCTACATCCATGGCCGCACCGGCGCTTACTTGGAGCCCCCCATCGGCAGCCCCAGCATCAATATCCATTCCATGGCCCGTGAAGGCCTACAGATCGAGCTGGCGGCGGCGATGCGGCAGGCCCTGTCCCATGACGGCGATGTCGTCCGGCAGCACATACGGGTCAAAACGAACGGCGATTATGAGTACGTGGATGTTTCCGTCTCCAAGATAACCGAACCGGAATCCGTCAAGGGGTTGCTGATGGTGAGCTTCCAGCTCACGCCACTTCCGCAACCGATTGAGCCATCGCCCGGGAAGAAGGGGCACAAGGCTGTCCGCGCTTCAACCGAGCGCGTGCAGGAGCTGGAGCAGGAGGTCCTCTATACAAGGGAGTCGCTCCAGACGACCGTTGAGGAGCTTGAGACCTCGAATGAGGAGCTCAAGTCCACCAACGAAGAACTTCAGAGTACCAATGAAGAGTTGCAGAGCACGAACGAAGAGCTTGAGACCTCCAAGGAGGAGATGCAGTCGTTGAACGAGGAGCTGACGACCGTCAACGCTGAACTTCAGTCCAAGGTGGATGATCTCTCACGCGCCAACGATGACATGCAGAATCTGCTCAACAGCACGCATATTGCTACCATCTTCCTTGACAACGATCTGAGAATCAAACGCTATACCGAGCAGGCCAGGAAGCTGATCAAGCTTATACCAGGCGATATCGGACGGCCGTTGGGCGACTTGGCATCTGAATTGCGCTATAGTGACTTGGCGTCGGATGCCGAGGAGGTGCTCACCACGCTTTCGCGCAAGGAACGGGAAGTGCAGACGAGGGATTCCGGGTGGTTCCTGATGCGCATGATGCCGTACCGGACAGCCGGCAACCTGATTGACGGCGTGGTCATTACGTTTGTGGATATCGACGCCACCAAGCAGGCGGAAGAGGCGGGGCGCGTGCTGCTGCTGCAGAGCATATTCGACACCCTCCGGGATCCTGCCCTTGTGTTGGATAGTGACCTGCGTGTGGTCAAGGCGAACGCGACCTTCTGCCACACGTTCCACACGGACCTGAAGCGGACAGAGCGCCACTTGGTATACGATATCGGGGGCGGCGAGTGGGATGTTCATAAACTGCGGGAGTTGCTCGAGCAAATTATACCCCGGAAGTCGGCGTTCCAGGACTTTGACGTCCCAGTGACGATTCCCGAGATCGGCAAGCGCGTGTTTCGGCTCAATGCCCGGAAGCTCGAACGTGAAACGGGGCTGCCCGGACTGATTCTACTGGTGATGGCAGATATAACAGATGAAGACTGACCTACGACAGCGTGCCGAGGACCTTCTCGATGCCAACCCGGAAACGACGCCGGTGCTGTCCACCGCTGAGGTGCAGAGAGTCGTTCATGAGTTGCAGGTTCACCAGATTGAGCTGGAAATGCAGAACGAGGAGCTGCGCCAAGCGCATGTTGAACTGGCTCAATCCCGCGATACGTATGCGGGGCTGTATGACTTTGCTCCCGTCGGGTATGTGACACTGGACCGCGACGGCGCCATGGTCGAGGCCAACCACACGGCGGCAACGCTGTTTGGCGTGGCGCGTGGCAGCCTGCTCCGTCGCAAGCTCGCGGACTTCGTAGCACGGGACGCGCAGGACGATTGGTTTCGGTGTCGGCGAGAAATCTTGGCCGATGGCGAGAAACGAACCGTCGAACTGGCATTCCGCAGCGACGACAACGCTCCCTTCATCGCACGACTCGACATTATCCCCCTTCCTGGCGCACCCTCGGAACCATGGCGCGCCATGGTATCCCTGATTGACATCAGCTCTCAGAAGTCTGCCGAGGAGGCACTTCGCGAAGCACACGACAACCAGGAACGATTGGTTGAGCAGCGCACCGCGGAGCTGCATAAGAGCGAACGGCGGTTCAAGGCGTTGACGGAGTTCCTGCCGCAGCCGATTTGGGAGACAGACCTGGGGGGAGACTTTACGTACACCAATCGTGCAGGCCATGAGCTTCTTGGATACAGCCGACAGGATCTCGAAGCAGGAGTGCATATCGCCGACGTGATCGCACCCGAAGATCGGGAGCGGATTCAGAAGGCACTCCTGAAACTGATCCAGGGGGAGGAAGTCACAGACCATGAATACACATGCTCAAGAAAAGATGGCTCCACATTCCCCGTCGTGATCTACAGTACGCTTATCATGACCGACGGAAAGCCCTCCGGGGTCAGGGGCATCACATTGGATATCACCGAGCGAAGGCAAGCCGAGGCGCGGCTTCGTCGGCTGGCGAGCAAGTTGGCGACCGCCCAGGACGACGAACGCAGACGCATTGCGGAGGGGCTGCACGACGACGTGGCCCAGCTTCTAACGGCATGCAGCGTTATGCTCGGGGTGGCTTCCAAGATGGACGATGCCACGAAACGAAATGCCATTGTTGATGACATTGATGGCTTCCTCAGTGAGGCGGGAGAGAAGGTCCGGTCGCTCAGCTTCGAACTTGCCTCTGCGACACTCTATCGGCTGGGGTTGCGCGAGGCGCTCGAGGAGCTTTGCGGAACCATGAACGAGCGCTACAACACGCAGTTTTCCATCACTGAGGGCGAGCCCCTGGAGAATCTGGATGAATCGACGGCAACGGCTCTGCTCAAAGCCGCACGGGAATTGCTCTTCAATGTTGTACGGCATGCCGGGTCTCCGAAGGCGCGTGCCTCCCTTGTCCAGGGCCGCGACTGCCTGCTGTTGACGGTTGAGGATTCCGGACAAGGGTTCCCCAGCCAGGGGGATGACGGCCAGCCGTATGTTGGCCAGGGCCTCGGGCTGTTCAGCATTGAGGAGCGGTTGCGTGAGCTGGGGGGAGACATGCAGATCCAGTCGACGCCGGGTGAGGGGGCGCGGGTGACGCTTCGCGTCCCGATGGGGAAGCGACAGACAAGCGAGGAGGCTGACGCGTGATGACATCGGGAAAACATATCAGGATCTTGCTTGCGGATGATCACGTTGTGCTTCGAGAGGGGCTCCGTGCCTTGGTGGAGATGGAGCCGGATATGGAGGTCGTGGCGGGTGTCGCCAACGGCCGCGATGCGATCAAGAAGACTCAGGAGCTTGCGCCGGATGTTGTGGTTATGGATATCGGCATGCCGGAGCTCAATGGAATTGATGCCACGCGGCAGATTAAGGGGCAGCAGCCAAACGTTTTCATTCTCTGCCTCTCGGTCCACCGCGAGGAGCGTCTTGTCGCGGCCATGCTGAAAGCCGGCGCGTCGGGCTACCTGCTCAAGACCAGTGCCAGGACGGAGCTTGTCGACGCCCTTCGTACCGTGGCTTCAGGCGAAACCTATCTCAGCCCTCCAATTGCCGGCGATGTTGTTGAGCACCATTTGCGCAGCCGGACGCGCGGCAAACGCGGGGCTTACACCGCGCTCACCGAACGGGAACGCGAGGTGCTGCAGCTCGTTGCCGAGGGACACCGCACCAAGGCTATCGCCGACCGTTTGCATGTCAGCCCCAAGACGGTTCTCACCCACCGCGAGAACATGATGAAGAAACTTCGCATTGATTCGGTCTCCGGGCTGACCCGCTATGCCCTGCGCGAGGGGCTGGCGGAGCTATAGCGGCATCGGTGCTGTTGCCGGCATCTCAACAAGGCAGAGCGCATGCGCCCTGCGGCCATCTTTCTGCGACTTTTTCTTAGGCCGTTTCTGAATTATGCCAATGGTGTATTTCTCCTTTCTGCGTATACTGGCTAGTGAAGAGGCAGGCCAGCGTGGGGGTAGGGATTTGGTTGGATACGTGGCTTGGCTAGGGAGCGGATCATGGCTACCAACCGAGAGATGCTGCGGCAGGAGGCGGAAGCGATCCTTCACAGGAATCCGTCAGAGACCCCTGTCTTACCCACGGCAGACGCCCAGGCGCTGGTCCACGAGCTCCGGGTGTATGAAGCTGAACTGGAAACGCAGAACCAGGAGTTGCGGGACACCGAGCGCAAGCTTGCCGCCTCCCGCGACCGCTATGAGGAGCTGTTTGAGTTTGCCCCTACCGGCTTCCTGACGCTGGATTGGGAAGGCGAGATTGTCGAGGCCAACATGATTGCCGCGACCATGTTCGGTATCGAACGTCGGGATCTCGCCCTTCACCACAATTTTGCTGAATTCGTTGCTCCCGAGGATTTGAATCACTGGCGCCATTTCCGCGAGGATGTTCTCGACTCCCGGGGGACGCGACATTGCGATCTTACACTGAAGCGAGATCATACCGGCGCGTGGGGCGCGCATGTTGAGGGGTGCGTCCTGCACGCAGAATCCGGGGATGAGAATCTCTGGATGATCGATCTCGTTGATGTCACGGCGCAGCAAAGGACCGACCAGGCGCTCCGGGAGAGTATGGCACGCTACCGCTCGATTTTTGAGAGTATCCGGGATGTCTACATGGAGATAGAGCTCGACGGAACGATCCTTGAGGTATCGCCTTCGATTGAGGCGTTCTCCGGCTATACCCGCGAGGAGATGTTGGGGCAACCGATGAAGGCGCTCTACGTGCATCCCGAAGAGAGGTCCGAGCTACTGGATCAACTACGCCAGGTGGGCCAGGTGAACAACTACGAGGTTGTCCTGCGAAGCAAGGCCGGGGAGGAGATTATCTGCTCCCTTAACGTGCGGCTCGTAACCGACGCCACCGGCACTCCATGGAAGATTTCCGGCACGATGCGGGACGTGACCGAGTGTAGGCGACTCGAAGTTGAGCGGAAGAAGCTGGAGGCCAATCTAAGGCAAGCGCAGAAGATGGAGGCGGTTGGGCAACTCGCGGGCGGCGTGGCGCACGACTTCAACAACCTGCTGATGTGCATGATGGGGTGTGTCGATCTATGCCGTGATGAGCTGCCGCCCGGGCATACCTGCTGGAAATTGCTGGACGAAATCTCCCATGATGCTCGACGCTCGGCTGATCTGATTCGTCAACTCCTGGCCTTTGCACGCAAACAAACCATTGTCCCAAAGGTGTTGGACGTTAACGCCATCGTGACGCAGATGCTCAAGATGATGCGGCGACTGATCGGTGAGGACGTTACGATCGCATGGCATCCGGGCGAAGGCGTGTGGCCTATCCGGGCGGATCCGTCTCAAGTCGAGCAGGTCTTGGCCAATCTTTGTGTGAATGCCCGTGATGCAATTGAGGGCGTTGGCGTAGTTCATGTCACGACGTCGAACACGACGCTCGATGATGCCTTCTGTCAGTGCCACTCGGGAGCAGTTCCGGGTGAGTTCGTTGTTCTAAAATTCCGTGACAGCGGTTGCGGCATGGCCCCGGCGACGCTGGAGCGCGTGTTTGAACCCTTCTTTACCACGAAAGGGATTGGGAATGGCACGGGGATGGGGCTGTCCACCGTTTTCGGGATTGTCAAACAGCATAATGGGTTCCTCGATGTGTCAAGTGAGCCGGGAAGAGGGACGACATTCAGAATCTACTTGCCCAGGCAAATCACAAAGGAAGGCTCCATGCCGCGAGCGAGCCATGCGCCCGCTACAATTCCTGAGGGACATGGCGTTGTGTTGCTGGTTGATGATCAGGCATCGATTCGCAAGACAACGCGGATGCTTCTCGAGCGTATGGGGTATACCGTGGTGGCGGCAGACTCGCCGCGGGAGGCTCAGCGTCTGAGTGCCGAGTATGCCGGCAAGATTGATCTGTTGCTTACGGACGTCATCATGCCCGACATGAACGGGCGGGACTTGGCGGAGGCGTTGGCGAAAGATCGACCGGAAATGAAGTGCGTATTCATGTCCGGCTACACCGCCGATATCACTGCCCGCAGTGGTGTTGAGAACGGCACGGTCGAGTTCCTGTCCAAACCCTTCACGCGCAACGAGCTTGCCCATAAGTTGAAGACCGTGCTGAGGAAGGGGTAACTATGAGTGCTAGACGAGCAGAGCCACAGGCCGTCACGTTTGTTTACAAGTCCCGGCCCGGCGATCATCAGGTTTTCCTGGTGGGGGAGTTTAATAGCTGGGATCCCATCGTATGTCCCATGCAAAGGGTGGATGGGCATTTCGAAGCAACCGTTGAGCTGCCTCCTGGCCAATATGCGTACAAGATTCTGGTTGATGGAAAGCTGCGTACTGATCCCCATGGCCACATGAAGATCTGGGACGGGCCGCGGTCTGTGACCACCAACTTGCTCCTCGTCGGATAATGAGGTCACGCCGCGATACGGTGAGCCGCCACCTCTGCGGCATTTCGGAAACCCAATCAGCTACTTGAAGCATGGCCGACAGTGGGGGGGGGGTATCCTTGCATCACACATTCGCGGCGGTGGTGCGGGAAGATCCGACCACGAGAAGGACGTCGCCGGTTGTCAGGCGTGAATCTGGAGGGGGATCGAAAACGAGGTGTCCGCTGGCTTCTCGGATGGCCAGAACCATTCCCCCGATCTCTTGGCGCACA
>JABGOW010000405.1 GCA_018645275.1 Verrucomicrobiota bacterium | reverse complement strand
GGCGGCGGCTGGCAAGCACTGCCTCAGTCTTTATCAGGCAACGAACAGAATAGCGCTTCCCAGGATCAACATTGACATAGATATACGATAGCGACCTCTCGCGATCACTATTTATGACCTCCAGACACTGGCGTCCATCATCCTCAACCGTGCTGGTCGTTCCTTCCAGTATCCAATGGCTTGAGCGTAGCGCAGACGCAGGGCGATCGAACGATTCACTGAAGACAACTGTGTCGTGGCTGTCAACTGTCTTGACCTGTGCGACGCTTCCCATTTCATCATCCCTCCCCGGCGCTGCTGTTACTTGGTGTTGTGCATCTTGCCTGTAACAGCCACAAACGCCAAGAGCCATCACCACAGACACGAGCACTGACTTCCAGTTGACTTCGACCTTCCTCATGTCAGTGCTTGTTTTCTTCTTGCCTTGGTTTGTGACATGCCAAGAATCGCCGAATGCATATTGATTATCGTGCATCTTCTACTCGGAAGGACGCAGACAACACAATCTGTCTTCGGTCTTCATTGAAGGCATGGAACACTACAAGCACGCTCCCATCATCACGAACTGCAGCTGATGGATAACCAATATGCCGATATCCGGTGTTGAGGACTCTACTCGGGTCGCCATCTGATATCTCGGGCAACTGAGGGGGAGAATAGATCGTGAACACATTGTCATTTATCCAATTCTTTCCGTCACTTGAGATCGCTACTCTCACACTTTGTGGGTCTCTTCGATGACCGTAGGCACACAGTACCAGATCGCTATTCAATCTCACTGTATCGGCGGGATATCCCCATATCTCTGTTTGCTGAAATCCTGACCAAGATGCACCCATATCGGTTGACTCTGAGATGAACAAGAAGCCCGCCGGAGCGGCGCAACAATACTCCGCGTAGTGTTGCCTACTCAAAGCGATGAGACGTCCATCCGCAGTGAGAGTCATCCCTGGTTCATAGAACCTGTGAATTCCTGCGGGGTCATAAGCTATTGTGCCACGATAGTACCATGACCTTCCACTATCTTCCGAGCATAGCAGACAAGATCGTGAGGGATCCGTTAAGGAGTTGGAAACGTTGGTATCGTGTACATTTCCAGACGCGGCCAGAAGCAGTCTGTTGTCGTCCAGTTCTATAGGATTATCCCATATATTTATTATCCGCAATGGCCAGGCAATGATCGGTTCTGGATGCGTCCATGTAGCCCCATTGTCCGTTGATATAGTGGACCAAGCCCCCCTGTAATTGCCACCATGCAAAAGCCTTGACCTTACCGCCATGGAATGAGCGAGAACCATAATTGTGCCATTCCTGAGGATCTTGACACTTGCCGAGGTAAACCCGTACTCCTCATGTTCAAGCATGGCGACGACAAGGCTGGACTGATCCCATGTTCTTCCTTCATCATCTGATTTCATAAACATGATCGAGCCATCATCGTGGTGATCCAGTCCTCTCATTCGGACATACACCATTACCGCCAGTTTGTCGGCAATATCGATGCTCGCCTCAGCTACATAATTATCGGGATCATCCCCGACTACCTGGATGTCGAGATCTTCGATGCTAATGTTCATTTTCGGCACTTTCTACTCCTGGTTGTTTCCCCGATCACAAACGGGTGTCTGACCTGTCCCTTGAGACGAGGCCACACCACTACCACGGATGAGCTTGAGAGGTCGCGCCTGTGGCCCCCGTGTGTTGGGTGCCAGGCATGGGCGGGGATGAAAGACCGGTTTACTCGTCGCATGGCGTAAGGTTAGCACTTGGGCTTCACCATGCAAATGCTGCCTCTTGCGGGCCAGGAGGACGCTAGTCTAGGCCTGAGAATCGGGGTAGTCGAGATGTCAACAGAAGGTCTCGTGACCAGTATCCAGTCGTTAGCGCCTGTCCCGTGGAACTGGGTGTCACCTGTAGGAAACAGTGACGTTCCGCACGCGCGGGGAGTTGCCACCGTTCACGGCACCCAAGGCCAGCCGGTACTGGAGCCAGGCTCCGCCGCCGAGCGGCTGCGGTAGGGGGCCGGGAGACTGGAACCAAGTCCCTTCGCCGTTTGGCCCGTGCCATGCCGCGGCGGGCAGGGCGGCGCGGGTGGGTGCCACGCGGACCTGGCCGTGGACCCAGGTCTTGGTTTGGAGCTCGGCGTCCCAGTCGAGCGCGGTTACGCGCGCGCCGGTCGGCAGCTCATGCGGTACGGATATGTAGAACTCTTCGGGCCCACGCCCCATGATGTTGCCCGGATCCACCGCCACCATGCCATGCGGACCTGCGGTGGGCAGCTTGGTGACGTTGTGTTCGGTGAACCCGTCTGGTCCGTTCCACCACACCTTCGACTCGCCCACATGGCTTCCATAGGTCTTGTGGTGTGCTACGGCCAGGTCTACATAGCCATCCTCGTTGAAATCCGCTGCCAAGCAGCCGCAGGCGGAATGCCCGAAGAGTCGCGTACGGTCTTCCGCCG
>JABGOW010000477.1 GCA_018645275.1 Verrucomicrobiota bacterium | reverse complement strand
GACTCACAGGGCCAAACTATGTCATGACGTCCGCATGCACATCGTCCACCACCGCCATCGGCGTCGGCTTCCGCATGATCAAGGACGGCTACATCGACACGGTGCTGTGCGGGGGTGCCGATTCCATCTTCGATCCCCTCACCCTCGCTGCGTGGGACCGCCTCGGCATCATGTCAAAGTGCCCAGATGCCTCCTCCTCCTGTAGACCGTATGATCGCGATCGGGATGGATGCGTTATCGGTGAGGGGGCCGCTGCCCTCGTACTCGAATCCCTGGACAGTGCGCTTGAACGGGGCGCGACAATCCGGGCAGAGGTGTGCGGATACGGGGAGTCTTCAGATGCAAAACACATTACGACACCCGACGCAGAAGGTCAGGCCAAGGCGATCAGCGCAGCACTGAAAAGCGCAGAAATAGCGCCAGACGCGCTAGGCTACATCAGCGGCCAAGGGACCGCCACCAAGACAAGCGATCCGTCGGAATGCACCGCCGTAAGACGAGCACTTGGCAGCGCATCAAAATCGGTTCCCATGGGCTCCCTGAAATCCTACTTTGGCCACCTACTGGGCGGGTCGGGCGCCATGGAGACCCTCGCCACGATACTCATCCTCGAGAAGGGCGTCATTCCCGCGAACCTGAACTTGGAGAGCCCTGACACCGAATGCGACACCTGTCTTGTAGGCTCAGAACCCCAGCAACTCGGACGCCCTGTGGTACTAAAGAGCACCTTTGGATTTGGCGGCAACAACGGCGTCCTCGTTCTCCGGCGCTGGAAAGATTAGTGTCGTTTCCAGCGGAAATCTAACGTAGCATACGCCAATGATCTGGCACAGGCATACCATCCGGCAACGATGCACCCCGTGGCCTTCCGTGACGGCACTTCTCGTTGCCGCAAACGCCCATGCGTCGCCCATTTGGCTTCCGCGCGACATCTCTGATCCGCACGTGGGGTATCCGGTTATTCTGGCTACCCTTTTCGTAACCATCCTCTTTCTGATTGTTCAGCGGGCACGCGAAGAGCGCATCACGAGGGAGTTGCGGCGACAGCGGCAACAGATCAATATGGCCCTCGATACTGCGACCATGGGGTTCTGGGAGTGGGATATTGCGTCCGGTGCATTTGAGGCCGACGAGCGGTGCGTACGCATGCTGGGATATGCGCCCAGCGATGTCCCCCCCCACTTTAGCTGGTGGTCCGAGCAAACGCATCTCGATGACCGCAAGCACGCCAAGACAACCCTTCTCACACTCTTCGGGGGGAACGCACCCACCTACCGGGCAGAGTACCGTATCCGGGCCAAGTCTGGAGAGTGGCTCTGGATGCTTGACCGCGCCAAGATTGTCGAGTGGTCTCCCGACGGCAAACCCCTGAAGGCGGTTGGAACCCATGTAGACATCACAGAGCACCACAACACCATGAGCAAGCTTCAACGACTTGCCATCGTTGTCGAGCAGGCCGCTGAGACCATTGTCATCACAAATGCGGGCGGAGTGATTGAGTACATCAATCCATCATGCGTGAGCAAGCTCGGCTACAGCCACGAAGACGTTGAGGGACAGACACCCAAGCTCTTTCGTAGCGGTCGACACGATAGCGCATTCTACGAGAGCATGAAGAATGACTTGCGCCGCGGGAGAGTCTGGCATGGAAACCTACAGAACCACTGCAAGGATGGCACCGCCATCGAGCTGGAAAGCACCATTACTCCAGTAAGGGATGAGCAGGGAGTGACAACTCATTTCGTTGCGGTTGGCCGAGACGTCACACATGAATCGCATCTCGAAACACAGCTCAGACAGGCACAGAAGATGGAAGCTCTCGGCACCTTGGCGGGCGGTATCGCGCACGATTTCAACAACATCCTCAGTGCGGTAATTGGGTATACTGAACTTGCTATGCAGGACTCCGACAGGAAGAGTTCGGCACATAGCAATATGGTTGAGGTATTCAAGGCTGCCAAGCGTGCAGCCGATCTTGTAGCGCAGATCCTAACCTTCAGTCGCCGGACAGAACAAGAGCGCAGACCGCTACTGCTGGCCCCCGTGATGAAAGAAGCCCTCAAACTCTTGCGCGGAACGCTTCCCTCAACTATTGACATTCAGCAGAGCATCAGCGGGAACATCGGTCCCATTCTTGCCGACGCGACGCAAATGCACCAGGTCATCATGAATCTCTGCACCAATGCGTACCATGCCATGCGCGAGCACGGAGGCGTTCTGGATGTGCGCCTGCAAGAGGCCATGTTGGAAGAGGAAAAGGAAGCAGGGGAGCTCACGCTCACCCCCGGTAAGTACGCGCACATTTCTGTTTCTGATAGCGGCCATGGCATGCAAGCTGATGTTCGGGACCGCATCTTTGAGCCCTATTTCACAACGAAGCGCGGCCGAGATGGAACCGGTCTTGGCCTTGCAACCGTGCATGGAATCGTGAAACTGCACAACGGAGCCGTAACCGTCTACAGC